>JAPKCW010000187.1:0-3803 GCA_028822815.1 Nitrospinaceae bacterium
GGCGGCCAAGACTAAACTGGCCCAGGCGCTGCGTCGGGCCCCGGCCAGGGGCAGAGCCGGATCCAGAAACTGGATTTGAGCCCGGCCTTTACTCTTGAAGAAATAGATATTCCGCATGGACCATAGAACAAATTCCCTTTCGAAAGAACGCCGGGACATGAGACCACAACGCCGGACTTCAAGAAGCGTTTGCAACGATACTCTTTTTTTCCGGATCAAATTTCTACGAACTTTCAATGCCTTGGGGCTATAAAGATAACAGGTAGCCACGCCTAACTTGACATCACGCACCGAGTCAGGAGGAGCCTCCAAACTTTTTTCCAATCTTTCGACAAGTTCAGATTCTATTTCAGGAGAGTAATCCCTGCCCACTTCCCGGGCAATACGAATCACGCCATCCCAATCCCTATCGGTCAGGACTTTTTCAAAATCGGCAACCACTTGGTTCCGGTAGTTCATTCCGGTTTCGGGGAAATATTCCTTCCCTCCGAACACCTTATTTTTTAAAAAAAGATACCGTTTAGGATGACTATAACGGAAGTAGGGATAATTAATATACGCTGTAGCCGAATTGGCGAAATCTTCCTGCGGATTCTGCCGCGAATAGGTAGGAAGCTGGCGAGAAGAGACCGGAGCATAATGGTCCACATCCGGATTATTTACAGCCGCGAATAAATAATCATCCCCCGGTCGCCCGTCCAAAGCGGGAAGGTGAACCAAACTGAAATTAGAGATTTTCAGCCATTCCGGGGAAAATGATAGGTAACCTTGGAATATATCAAAAAAATGTGCCATCTCATGCTGGACAATATTCTGCAACACCTCCCGGTCTTCATAAAATAAGACATTGAAAAACTCTATACGAGGTTCCTGATCATCCACCTCGACATCGTAGGACAAATGCGAATTTCTGTATACTGTTTGGAAACCGGGAAAAGTGGCGGCAGGTATATCATCCACCGGCATCCCTTCTGGGGCCGCTCGAAGCTTACTGAAATGATAAAATCCCTTTATCCCCGGTATATGTAAAAACGTCTCCGGCAAACGGGAAAACGCCAAAGTTAATTCTTCAATTTCATTGGGTTTCCAACCCATTTCCAAATCCAGCAATTCATAACCAAAGCGAGCTTTAAAATCATCTTTCTGTTGATTGATCTGTTGCCGGTAATCTCCAGGATATTCATAAAAAGGCCTTTTGGCCTCCTCGCTCCACAAGGTTTCAGCCCCTAAAAGACTAAAAACCAAACCTACCACTAACCGTGGGAGTAACTGGGCAAGAGCTCGTTGAGCCGAGAGCATAGTTGACAGCAGTAAAAAGCTATTGCAATTTTCCAGCGGAGGTTCTTCGCTCACTACCCATTTACGCATTAGTTTTGCAACTCCCAAAGGTTTCAACACCATTAGATTAACAGAACAAACATGTTTTATCCATAGTCAGACAACCGATTAGAATTAATATGGTACCTTAAGTGTAGTGATGGCAATTTTTATGTGCAAATCATGCATCTTTCCGCACTCTCAGGCATCTTAGAAGAGTCTCATAACAATCTAAAAAGGAGGTTCTTCTATGGCAAAACTGCCAGGCAGTGACGTAAAGTTAATCAGGTTAAACCCGGAATGGTCGGTAGAAAATGCCGCCTCCACACCCATAGAACAGGAACTGTCTATCGATGATTTTAAGGGTAAGAGACTCATTATCACCCTGCCGGGTGCTGGCGGTTTCTGCAATAAAGAATTTGACCTCGTTAAAGACAACATGGATAAATTCAAAGCCGCAGGCGCAGATGAAGTCATTGTTGTAGTTGGAACCGATATTCTGAGCAACGCGGGAAGAGGTCTCCCCAGTCTGCTCCAAGATGTAAGTCAGGAGTTTGGCAATGCCAACAAGCTGACTCTGGAAGGAGTAAAAAGCCGTTACCTGAATCGATCCGTTATTGCAGTGGATGCAAACGGTGAACAAGTGGCTCGGGAAGATGCCGAATTACTGGCTTGCCGAACCGTTGATGGCCTTATAGAGGTGGCAAAAAAGGCGTTTTCTTAAAAAATAAAATTTGCTTCGACAAAGACCTCCCAGTTTCCTCCGGGAGGTCTTTTTATTTCTCAGACAATATAAGTATTTGTTTGCCTTACGGGATAGACCTATGGGGTCCAGCGTCATGCTGGTTCAGGTTTCAGGATCTTCATGATATTTTAAAATAGACTCCAATTCTTTCTTCAACCCTTGTTTCCACTCCAGAAAAGCTTCACGGTCATAGGCGAAATCCATTTGAGTGCCTTTTCTTTTAAACTTTTTGAGTTTGTTTTTGGCGCCGGCAACTGTGAATTTTTCTTCATAAAGCAGTCGTTTGATTTCCAGCACCAATGCGACATCGCTTTGCTTGTACAGCCTATGCCCCGATTTGTTTTTAGAGGGTTTCAGCGCGTTGATTTCGTCTTCCCAATAGCGCAAAACATGCTGTTCCACACCGGCAAGGTCAGCAACTTCACCAATTTTGAAAAATAATTTATCAGGAATCTGAGGTTTCATTAAAGGAAGATTGGTTTGTGGAATCCAGTAACTGTTTGCTAGGTTTAAAGGTCAATACCGTCCGGGACCGAATACGAATCGTTTCTCCGGTTTTGGGGTTGCGTGCATTACGAGCTTTTTTCTCGCGCAAAATAAAACTGGCAAACCTTGAGATCCGGACATTATTTCCCCGGGCCAATTCGGATTTAATTTCGTTAAATAAAATTTCCACCGCCTGGGCAGCTTCCTGGCGTGTGAACCCGATCTTTTCATAAACCTGGTCGACAATATCTGCCTTCACCAAGGTTCCATTTAAATCAGCTTTATTCATACTTTCGGTCACCCCTTCTTCTTTTCTTCGAAGCCCCGGTTGGCCTCATCAATGATTTTTTGCATCAAATGTTCCGGGACATCCGCATAATGATCAAATTCCATGACAAACATACCCCGCCCGCCGGTCAAGGAGGTCAGATCAGCGGCATAATTTAAGACTTCCGCCATTGGTACATGAGTACGGATGACCTGAGTGTCATCTGCGGGATCAACACCCTGAATCTTACCGCGTTTGGCATTGATATCGCCCATTATATCTCCTACATGATCGCTTGGTACCACAATTTCCATATTCATGACCGGTTCAATAAGAATCGGTTTGCAATCCATGACTCCTTTTTTGAATCCGAGTGAACCGGCAATCTTAAACGCCATTTCCGATGAGTCCACATTGTGATAAGACCCGTCATACAATTTCACTTTTACATCAACCATGGGGTAATGCGCAATGATGCCATTGGCCATTGCTTCCTGGATTCCCTTGTCAACCGCAGGAATATAGGTCTTGGGGATAGCACCTCCAACAATTTTATCCTCAAAAACATAGCCCTCCCCTCTCTTCTGAGGAGAGATTTCTATCCAGGTATCGCCAAACTGGCCTTTTCCACCGGTTTGTTTTTTGTATTTTCCCTGCACTTTGGTGGAGCCTTTAATTGCTTCGCGATAAGGAACCTTGGGAGCCTTTACCTCCACCTCGACACCAAAGCGCCGCTTCAACCTTTCCAGCGTCACATCAAAGTGAACCGGCCCCAGTCCGGAGAGCAACAACTGTCCGGTTTGAGCATTTCTTTCCATCTTCAGGGTCGGGTCCTCTTCCAACAACCTATGCAGGGCACTACTGATTTTTTCTTCATCAGCCCTTGTTTTGGGTACAAGTGCACGAGAAAAAACCGGCAATGGGAAAATAATAGGCGGGAACACCACCTTTTCCTCAGCATCGGAAAACGTGTCACCTGTCACCGTT
>JAPKCW010000188.1:0-3789 GCA_028822815.1 Nitrospinaceae bacterium
GTAGGAGCTATTGTCTATATCTTATGGAAATGAAAGACACACTTAATTTACCCAACACAGACTTTCCGATGAAAGCTAACCTGACCCAGCGAGAGCCAGAATTATTGGCCCGTTGGGCAAAGGAGAAGCTTTATGAAAAAATCCGCCAGTCTGCCAGGGGTAAACCCCAATTTGTTTTTCATGATGGGCCGCCCTATGCCAACGGTCATATTCACATTGGTCATGCATTAAATAAACTCCTGAAAGATTTTATTGTCAAAATCATGAATATGAAGGGGTTGGATGCGGGGTTTATACCCGGATGGGATTGCCATGGCCTTCCCATTGAACATCAGGTAGGTAAAAAGCTGAAAGAAAAAAAGCTGAGCCTGAAAAAATCAGAAATCCGTAAACGGTGCAGGGTTTACGCCCAGGAGTTTGTTGATGTTCAAAGAGAGGAGTTTAAAAGATTGGGGGTGTTTGCCGATTGGGAGAACCCTTATCTGACGATGGACTTTTCCTATGAAGCGACCATTGTGCGGGAGTTTGGTAAGTTTGTCGAAAAAGGACTGGTGTATAAAGGACTCAAGCCGGTCCATTGGTGTACTTCCTGCAAAACTGCTTTGGCTGAAGCCGAGGTGGAACATGACGAGCACACCTCGCCATCCATCTATGTTAAATTTCCGGTGCAGTCGGGAATTCCTCAGAGTGTGGGAGTGTTGAACTCACCATATATGGTTATCTGGACTACGACCCCCTGGACCCTCCCGGCCAATCTTGCTATTTGTCTGCATCCCGATTTCATTTATGTTGCGGTTGCCTACGGGAATGATACCTATATTGTGGCTGAAGACCGGTTGTCGACGCTGGTATCCGAATGGGGACTGAAGGATTATAAGATAATTGGATCTTGCAAAGGCGCAGACTGGGAGAATGCGGTTTGTCGTCATCCTTTCATTGATCGAGAATCTAAAGTCATCCTGGGTGAGCATGTCACCTTGGAGCAAGGAACCGGCTGTGTCCATACTGCACCGGGGCACGGGCAGGATGACTATATCGTCGGCTTGAAATATGGTCTGGAACCTTACAACCCCGTCGATGACGGAGGTGTCTTTCGGTCGGATGTCAAACACTTCGGTGGTATGTTTGTCAGGAAAGCCAACCCGGAGATCATCGAAAAACTCAGGCAGGATGGTTTTTTAATTCGCGATGAGAATATCAAACATTCCTATCCACATTGTTGGCGGTGTCACCAGCCCGTTATTTTCAGGGCAACGAACCAGTGGTTTATTTCAATGGATAAAACGGATTTGCGCAAAAATGCTCTGGATGGAATTGGCCGTACCAAGTGGATTCCGCAATGGGGCAGGGACCGGATTTACAGCATGATTGAAAACCGACCCGACTGGTGTGTTTCCCGGCAAAGGTCTTGGGGCGTTCCGATTACTTTATTGACCTGCAATGCCTGTGGAGATTTTATAAATTCTAGCGCTCTGTTCGATCAAATTGCTGAAGGGGTGGGAAAGTACGGGGCGGATTTCTGGTTCGATACTTCGCCTGAAGAACTATTGCCGGAAGGAACGGTTTGCCAATGCGGAGGAAAAGAATTTTCCAAGGAGGACGATATTCTTGACGTTTGGTTTGATTCTGGCGTCAGCCATGTCGCGGTTATTGAAAAAAATCCTGAACTTAACTGGCCAGCCGATCTTTATCTCGAAGGTAGTGACCAGCATCGGGGATGGTTTCACAGTTCATTACTGGAATCAATCGGGACAAGAGGCAAGGAGCCTTATAAATCGGTACTGACACATGGTTATGTGGTGGACGGGAAGGGTAAAAAAATGTCCAAATCCGCAGGCAATGTGGTTGCTCCGCAAAAAATCATTGACCAACATGGTGCGGAAATACTCCGCCTTTGGGTTGCATCTGAAAACTACCGTGAGGACATTCGTGTTTCCAATGAGATTTTAAAACGCCTTACAGAATCATATAGGAAAATCCGTAATACCTTGCGTTATCTGTTGGGGAACCTTCATGATTTCGATTGCAGGGAAGATCGGGTGCCTGTGAATGAGATGCTTGAACTAGACAGGTATATCCTTCATCGCTTTAATGTTTTGCGGGAGAAAATATTAACGGCTTATGAGAGCTATGAATTTCATGTATTTTATCATTCGTTCTCAAACTTTTGCATTATCGAGTTGAGTGCGTTTTATCTGGATATCCTGAAGGATAGGTTATATACCCATCCGGCTAAATCCCTTGAACGGCGTTCGGGCCAAACCGCCCTACATATTCTTTTGATGGGAATGGTGAGGTTGATAGCTCCCATACTTAGCTTTACTGCTGAGGAAGTCTGGCATCATTTGCCTGAGAATAGCGTGGATGAAGAAAGTGTTCACATGTCCCAGTTTCCGGGTCCAGAGGACGCAGGTTTTGATGAAGACCTTGTGAAGAAATGGAAGTTTCTCGTTGAATTAAAAGGTGAGGTGAGCAAGGCCCTGGAAACCAGTAGAATAGATAAGGTTATTGGTCATTCTTTAGATTCCATTGTCAAACTGGAATTGCCCGAAAAATACAAAGACATTATCAAAAGCTTTGAAGGCGAATTGAAATATCTCTTTATCGTTTCCAGGGTGGACCTGGTTGACAGCCTGGGTGCGGAGGGAAAAATATTTGAGAGTGATTCATTACAAGGGGTAAAGGTTTTTTCGGAAATGCATCCCGGGAAAAAATGTGAACGGTGCTGGCATTATTTTGAGCCAGAAGCTAAGGAAGGAAATGCAAATGGTGAAATTTGCTCGCGTTGTGAGGATCACCTTCAGGCAGCAGGAGCTTGAGTGGTTTGAGAAATAAATATTTTCTTCTATTTGTTGTTTCCGGGGTCTTGATCGTGATGGATCAATACACCAAATTCATGGTTACGCTTCATGTTCCCCTCAATTATTCGGTGGAGGTGATTGAAGGCCTTTTCAATCTAACCCATATTCGAAATTCCGGGGTGGCGTTTGGGCTGTTTGCAGACCAGCAATCCGAATATAAAGCCTTGATATTTATAGTTATTTCTACTATCGCGATTTTGGCGATCCTTATAATTTTTCATCAGAACCCTAAAGAAAAAAAACTGGTGCAAACCGGATTAATTTTGATATTTAGTGGCGCGATTGGCAACCTTATTGATAGGACCCTTCATGGGGAAGTGATCGACTTCTTTGATTTTGTCATCAACGGGCATCACTTTCCGGCTTTTAATATTGCGGATTCCTGCATAACCATTGGCGTAGCCTTAATGGTGGTGGACTTGTTTAGCGGGAAATTGCCACCTGATTCCTCATCTGTTTGATTCCTTTTTAATTTTTCTTTCCATGCCTAGAAAACCCTTAAAACTAGTGATGATTCGTAGAGGCGAAACCAAAGTCACCAACGTATCCTCGCAAAACCTGATCACCTTCATTAGGCGAAAAGTTTTACTTGGAACCGATGAACTTTCCGGGGATGGTAAAAACTGGATTCGGGTTGACCGGCATTATCAGCTACGAAAATATTTTCCGAGTGATGAAGAGGGGCCGGCAACAATGGAGTTAGCGGGTAAACCCAAACCTGGGGATTATATCGAGGTAGGTGAATTAAGTCCCGATCATAAAGGAAATCTTGAGGAAGCGGCAGATCTTTTGAAGGATATAAATGGATGACGGGTTTTGGCGCTTTTTAGATTTGAAAGTTTGTGGCTGTCAAAATGTATTCTTTAAACTCAAGAGGGTCGATGGTTTCGGGGTATACGACGTTAACAAAATGTTCTGCTGCTTTGGA
>JAPKCW010000021.1:0-16826 GCA_028822815.1 Nitrospinaceae bacterium
TCAAAGGAATGTTTGAGAGGTCACTAGAAACTTACAAGGTTGCGGAGACCCTAGATTCCGATAACCCCGTTGTCCAGGCACGGTTAGGAAAAATTTATGCAGATAAAAACCAGAATAATAAAGCTCAGGCAGCACTGGAAAAAGCCATCAGGCTAAACCCTAAAGACGCGGAAAGCCATTATCAATTAGGGAAACTGGTTTCCGGTGAAGGGAAATGGGGGCGTGCCCAATCTCTATTATCCAATGCTATCGCCTTGGATGCCAGGCATGGGGCTTCCTATTATGAATTGGGTGTTGTGTTGCTGGGAAGAGGTAATGTGGACCTGGCCAAGGATAACTTCCAAAAAGCTTTAGATTTGGAGCCCAAAAACTCTGGTTACATTATGGGATTGGCGATGGCACTGGTTGAGAAAAAGGATCTAGATAGTGCATTGGAAATGCTTCTTCCTGTTTCCAAAGGGGAGACGAGAAATCCTAAAATCCTTATTGCAATTTGCAAGGTTTATACGAAGAAAGGTTTTTTTACAGCCGCCACGGGATATTGTGAAAAAGCCTTAAATTTGAACGCCGATAATTATGAGGCCATGAATCGACTGGCTTGGTTATACGCCAAGAAAAGCGTTAACCTTCAGAAGGCACTTGAGCTTTCTAGCAAGACCCTTGAAGCTTTTCCAAACCGGCCTGAATTCATTGACACACTTTCGGAAATTTTTTATGTTCAAGGTGAAACTGAAAAGGCGGTGGAGAAAATTCAAGAAGCCATTAAGCTGATGCCCAATAACGCTTATTACAAACAACAATTGTGGAAATTTAAGAATATAAAGCCAAAATCACCTGCCTGAACCGGCGAGCCGCCGGAGGCAGATAGCAAAGACTATTTGAGCCGAGAAAAACGGTTGTTTGCACATTTACTTTATTGCAAGTTGGCCCCACGCCTAGTGGCCCACTCCCGTGGGAGGAAACTGTGCAAGGGTTTGATTGCGCCGAGATAACTCTTTGTTCGCCAAATAAAGCGGCGGCACACTACAGGTTTCCTGTTCCTTTCAGCCCTATATAAATACAATAAACCAAAATCAACACCCCACCCTTCAGTCTTCCCAGAGAATGGTTCCCATATCTTATCATTGCCAGCAATAATCCGGTGATGGCGATGGTGATGAGTAAGTCCGGTTGTATGGGTTCATTTATATTCAAGGGATGAATGGTTGCGGTTAGGCCCAGGACCATCAGGATATTGAAGATATTGCTGCCAAAAATATTCCCGATGGCCATTTCTCCATGCCCCCGTTTTGCGGCGATGATAGAGGAAACAATTTCTGGAAGGCTGGTTCCCACAGCAACGATGGTGATACCGATGAACCATTCGCTAATTCCCAGGTTGCGGGCGATGCCCACGCCCCCTGCAACCAGGAATTTGGCCCCTCCAATCAACAAAACAAGTCCTACGATGATCAGCAATATTTGAAAGGAGAGACCTTTTCCTGCATAAAGAGGAGCTTCATCTTCCAGTTCTTCGACAATATCCTCTTTATGGCTGAATGACCGCCAAATGTAGAGAATCAGGAGACAAACCATGAAAAATCCTTCATAGCGGTTGATTTCCAGATTCCAGGCGATCACTACAATAAGAAGGGAAGCAAAGAGCAGTGGGGGAGATTCTCGCTTGAGGCGTTCGGGTGCGATGGATATAGATGTAATGCAAGCGGTCAAACCGAGAACGAGGCCAATGTTGGCGATATTACTACCGATGACATTGCCCATAGCCAGTTCCGAGCTACCCTTTAAGGTGGCGAGAAGGGCAACGGCTAGTTCGGGCGCAGAGGTGCCAAATGCGATGACCGTGGCTCCAATTGCAAAGGGACTGATTTTTAGTATACGGGCAAGGCGAACACTGCCTGTTACCAGGAAGTTTCCACCATAATATAATAGTGCCAGTCCGGCAATAATTTGTACAAGGTCGAGCAATTTAAGCCTTAGCTGAAAAACATGAAAAGATAATAGCCCACCACCAAGCGTGGGGCAAGTGTGCAATAAAATGAATGAGTGAGCAACAGGTTATCTCGCCTTGATGAGTCTTTGCTAGTTGCCGTCAGCCGCTGGCTGGTTAGCGTAGGAAGGTTTTAGGATATCCCTTTCGGGCCAGTTTTTCCTGGGTGAGGAGTGCTTTTTCGCGGTTGGAAAAAACTCCCAATTGTACGATATAGGTTTTAGCCGGTGCATTAGCCTTGTGGGAATCGGACAAAAAACCTTTTAAACTCAGGCGGTCTTGCAGTTTCTGAGCATCTTTAAGGTTTTGGAATTGGCCGACTTTAAGGCTAAAGGAATTATTGGGGTTTTTATAAAAGGAGGAGTTGAATCCTTTGCTGGTCAGTTCCTTTAACATATTGTCCCCAGACTTTGTGTTGGTAAAGTTTCCAACCGTTATTACATGCTGTTTTATTTTTTGCGACCGCGTCTGTATAGAGGGTCCAAAGCCTTTGGCCTGGAGTTGTTTCAAAAACGATTCCGCATTTTTCTTGACTCTAAATGCGCCTGCCTGAATAAAGAACCTTGAAGTTTCTCTTTTTGCTGGCGTTGGTATTTTTTTTGGGCTTGATTTTGGTTTAGGACTTGAGGATACTTTTTCTATTTTGGGTGATTTTCTTACTTCCTTGATTGCGGTCGGGGGCGTGATGTTTTTGGATTTTGACGGCGTTTTGGCTTTCGGCGGCGTGATGAACGGATTGGTAAGCGGTTTTGCCGGATCTGTTGATGGCGGAACCGGGATGCTGCTTGACCCATCTTCCACTACAGGGACCTGCTTGGCCAATCTATCTTCTGCTGTCTCAGTTTTTTTCGCCTGGGCTTCTTTCGCAGGTTCAACCGGAGAGATGGCGGTCTGGTGGTTCACCTGGAAATAAACCAGCCCTAAAAGCACAATGCCGATCATGGAAATGGAAAACATACGCGAATTTTTTGACCGGATCTTTTTTTCCGCTTCGATTTCTGCTTCGATTTCGGCGTCTTCAATGAGGTCATCAATCCGTTTATGATATTTATTGATTTCTTCTGGCGGTTGGTTGTTTTCCGGGAAAGGCAGTGTTTCCTGTTCCTTAATTTCCAGCATGATCGGAGTCCTGGGTTTATGGATTAAAATTTGCTGTCGTTTTAATTTTGGGACAACTTTGATTGCGAATGTTAGGATATAAAAATACAGGGGACGTTTAACCCTGTTAGCTATGTATCTTTAGGAAAGATATCCGATAACTCCTTAATTGTCAATAGGATAAGGAAGGCCTAGCTATGGACCTGTCGGTCGAATTAGGCAGCTTATGTTTGAATAACCCGGTCATTGCGGCTTCCGGAACTTTTGGCTATGGTCTGGAGTACCGTTCGCTTGTGGATTTGAATGCTCTCGGCGGATTTTCCACCAAAGGGCTTTCTTTAAAGCCAAAAGCCGGAAACCCTGTGCCCAGGGTTATTGAAACTTCTTCTGGCATGCTCAATTCCATTGGATTAGAAAATATCGGACTGGAGGCTTTTTTATCTGAGAAGCTACCGCAACTGAAAAATTTCAATACCCGGATTATCGTCAACTTTTTTGGGGATACCACCCATGAGTATGTGGAGATGGCCCGGGCTTTGTCTGATGTAGAACGATTGGATGCTCTGGAGATGAATGTTTCCTGCCCCAATGTGGAAAAGGGCGGCTTGCAGTTCAGTTCTGATGCTGGCGTTTTAACAGAAGTGGTTTCTGCTGTTCGCAAGGCGACCGGAAAGTTTCTTATTGTCAAATTGTCTCCCAACGTTACGGATATTACCTTGCTTGCCAAGGCGGCGGAAAATGCCGGAGCCGATGCTTTGTCCGTGTGCAATACTTTTGTGGGGATGTCGATTGATTTGAAAACCAGAAAACCTCATCTGGCCAACAGGACAGGTGGGCTTTCGGGGCCTGCCATCAAACCCCTTGCTTTAAACCTGGTATATCAGACGGTTCGGGCCGTGCAAATTCCGGTTATTGGAATCGGGGGAATATCAAGCGGCGAAGATGCGGTGGAGTTTTTATTGGCAGGGGCAAAAGCGGTGCAAATAGGAACGGCCAATTTTATAGATCCGGCTTCCACTCTTCATATTATTGAAGGAATCCATCGCTACTGTTTAGCCAATGGAGTGAGCAATCTTTCTGAATTAAAAATGCGGGAGGAGTGACTATCCCACAAATAGAAATCACGTATAAATTCTGGGGACCCGTTTGCTGACACTGCAAAGAATTTCGTAGGGAATGGTTTTTCCTTTTACAGCAAGCTCTTCGACCGATATCATCTCGTCTCCCTGCCTACCAAAAATGACTACTTCATCTCCTGCCTGCACATCAGGAATATCGGTGACATCGATGAGAATCATATCCATACAAATATTTCCGACTTGAGGCGCGCGCCGCCCCCGGATCAGAACATCCATTTTGTTAGACAGCATGCGGTGGAGTCCGTCTGCATATCCGATGGGAAGGGTCGCTATAAGGCTGTCCCGCTGGGTTGTGAAACTTCCTGAATAGCTCACGGGTTGGTTTTTGGCAATGGGTTTAAGCAGAATGATCTGGCTTTTCCATTGCATGACGGGCTGGAACGGATTTTCTCCCTGGTCGATGACCGGTCGTAGGGAGGGAGAGGGGAGCACTCCATAAAGGATGAGGCCGGGCCTGACCATGTTGAAATGGCTTTCTGGGAATTTGAACAGGGCGGAGGTGTTTGCGCAATGGACTATTGGTGTGTGAACACCTTCCTTTTGTAAAATGGTCAGGGCAGTTTGAAATTTTTCGAGCTGTGCCTGAGTGACGGAAAGATCTTCATCATCGGCTGAAGAAAAATGGGTGGAGACGGCTTCGATCTTCAGGTTCTTTAAATTGCGAACCTGATCCAGAAGTGCGGGTAAATTTTCAGGCGATATCCCAAGCCGATTCATTCCGGTATCTACCTTGATATGGACTGATACCGTTTTATCCTGTTTTTCTGCTTCCTTTGAAAGAGCCTGTGCAAGAGGCTGGGTGCAAAGTATGGTTGCAAGGTTGTGCCGGACAAGATCTTCTGCCTCATCGGGAAAGATGCTGCCCAGTATCAGGATAGGAGCATTCAGGCCATTTTCCCTGAGTTCGATCCCTTCTTCAATCACCCCGGCTCCCAGATAGTTTGCAGCGCCGCTTTCAACCGCTATGCGGGCACAAGATACGGCTCCATGCCCGTAGGCATCGGCTTTGACGATCGCCATGATCCGGGTTTGAGGGTCGAGATATTTCCGCAAGTTTTGCAGGTTGTGGCGAAAGGCCGTTAAGTCAATTTCAGCGCGAGTCGCGCGATGGTGTGCCATAAAATGGTTGTTTGCAGGATAAAACGTTGGGATTCTAATCGGTGAAGAATATCACCGCTCCATGCCTAGTGATGGTCCTATGCCTCTCGTCTTGACCGGCCCGTGTTGGATAAACGACCGCTTTTTTTAACCTTTGGCCCGGAGGTGCGGATAGCCCGGCAACACATGTTTTCTTCATCTTTCGCTTTTTTTCTTACCTGATATGCCCGGTCGCTGTAAAAATTGTAGGCAATGGCGTTGGTTCCATGTTCCTCCACACACCAATATGTTGATCCACAACCTTCAGGGAATTTATAGTCAATATGAACGATGTCGCCATCGAAATCGGTGTTTTTGCAGTCATGATCATACAGGTTTCTGCATTCCTGGCTTTTGGGTAGTCGCCAGTCATCGAAACCGGCGAATTTTTGCTCATTGAGCCAGTTAATATAATTATTAGCGCCTTTCCATGAGCACCACTTATTACGCATTTGATAGCTGTCTTCCCGTGTCCAGGTCAAGTTGTACTTGGTATCTGTCAGGGTGCCGTTTTCGTTATCTTTAAATCGATCTTCGTCTGCCATGAGTCCTCAAAAAATGGTTTGGAAATAATGACAGATAGTATATTTTAAAGGGTGCCCTCATGGCAAACACTGATTTTTAGCGGTACCCTTAATGAATAACTCAGTTTAATTTTTAATATTGGGAATATCATGGCGAAAATAGAAATTCAAACCTTTTTTTATGATTTAATTCACTGTAAGAACAAGATCAATTCCACTTTCGAAAAGTGGGACAAAAAATATGAAGAGGATGAACGCGGTCCTCTTGTCGCTGGAATGCGCGAATGTCCGGATGCAGAATTGATTACTTTATTGATCAATATCCAGAAACTAGCAACAGGGTATGAACAAATTATGGAACTGATAGATAAGGCAGAACAGGAACAAGTGGATGAAGCGTTTGTGGAAGATGACCCTGATGACGAAGATTTTTAACCACCTCTGCTCGGCGGAAGGCCAGCGTGCCATAGTTTTACCTGCCAAGCAATAGGTTAGGTCGGCTTGACGAGTCCTTGCCATACACCCACTGGGCGTGGCCCGGGTCAGTTGATATTCAGTGGGGTTCCGGTTTTGGGATCGAGAACCATTCGTGTCAGGGAATGGTTGCCGCCCAGCCACAGGGAATAGTCGGAGGCCGCTTCGATACTGAAAATAAATTTTGATTTCAAACCATTGATCGCTGAAAAGTTTTGAAAGGTTTTTCCGTCGAAACGGCTCAAGCCGTCATTGGTGCCGATCCATAATCTGCCTGACCGGTCCAATTCCAAAGCAAGTATAAAATTTCCCGGCAGGCCATCTTTCATGGTGAAATTGCGAAATATCGAGGTATGGGTATCCAGCATGCTCAGTCCGCCTCCCCAGGTTCCTATCCACAAGCGATTTTTCTTGTCCAGCAACATGGAGACCACATAGTTGGGCCGGTAGTCAGAAGTCTGTAAATTGGGAAGGGAGGGAGACGCGGAATGGTGCTGGCCTTGAAAGAGCGACATAATGCTCCGGTTCTCTTGCTGTACCTGATCGTAGGGGGCTCCGAGTCCGTTACTGTGATTGAATGCTTCCCATTTTCCATGATGATAAGCGGAGATGCCTGATTCCGTGCCGAACCATGTTTTCCCGGAAGGTTCAATTTCGATGGCATAAACCCAATCATCGATCAACCCGCCTTCTGTATTTTCAAAGGTAAAACTTTGCCAGTTTTTTCTCGATCCGGGATCGCCCGTTACCCGGTTTACCCCGCTCCAGGTTGCAAGCCAGAGAGAGTTTTTATCGAATTCAATATCGTATACAAAGGCATCGTTCAACCCTTGCGGGGTATTGTAATGGTGCCATTGTTTGCCGTCAAAATGGCTGAGTCCGCCACCGTAGGTTCCGACCCAAGGTCGGTTTTCAGGGTCCATACTAATTGCGAAAATCCCATTGCTGAGCAAATGGTTTTGA
Source organism: Nitrospinaceae bacterium (assembly GCA_028822815.1). Classification (GTDB taxonomy): domain Bacteria; phylum Nitrospinota; class Nitrospinia; order Nitrospinales; family VA-1; genus LS-NOB. The sequence continues at coordinate 7,323 of JAPKCW010000021.1, forward strand.
TTGTCATAGACCTTATAGTCCTCGTTGGTGTGTGTGTCGTAGCGGATGATTCCCTGTCCGGTTCCCATCCACAGGTGCTTACCTTGAGAGGTTAGTACTTTAATGTTTCGGGTGTTGAGGTCAAAGGTTTGTGTTTTCAGGATGTGAGGGTAGGGTTCTGCCGAAGTTTTTTTGGATATGGATGTGCTGAAAGCACGGGTGGTATCTACATGGATAAAACTCGCCACTGCGACAAAAATGAATATAATGGCCCTTGTTTTATTTATAAATTTGAAAGGTTGCATGGTGAAATTTTTATTTATCAATTTTAGAAACTATACCTCAGTTGTTTTTATATTGCCTTTGTTTTTTCTTTGGGGCTGTGAGGTTTGCGATTGTGAAAATGATCTTTTGTCTCCTGAGAAGGTTTCCCAGCGAGATAATAAAGAAATGGTTCTGATACCTTCCGGTGAATTCATTATGGGTACGAACAAGGTGGACACCGAGGGCACGCATAAAAAAATTGGAGCGGTTAAACCCCTTTATCTCGACCAGCATCCGGAGAGAAATTTGTTTCTCGGACCGTTTTATATGGACCGGTATGAAGTGACCAATGAGGAGTATCAAGGGTTCTTAAATGCGACCCAATTTACTGACCTGCCTGCCCACTGGGTGGACGGGAAATATCCCGAGGGAAAGGGTTTGCACCCAGTCACCCAAGTTACCTGGTGGGAGGCCTGGTCGTATTGTATGTGGGCGGGCAAACAGCTACCCACCGAAGCGCAATGGGAAAAGTCTGCGCGGGGTCCAAACGGACTTCCTTATCCCTGGGGGAAGGAGTTTGTTAAAGGCAAGGCAAATTTGGGCATTGATGGAGATCGTAAAACGGCATCTGTCACTGCTTATCCCGAGGATATTAGCCCGTATGAAGTCTATGGTTTGTCAGGGAATGTTATGGAGTGGACTCAGGATTGGTACCTTCCTTATCCGGGAAACTCCAGATCGGACCCAAGGTTTGGCAGGGAGCTGAAGGTTCTAAGGGGAAACGGATTCCAGAAAGCCGGACATTATTTTTTGCCCGCCTACCGGTACGCGTTTACCCGCACAGAGGCTAACCCTAATGATTTTTTTGAGAATGTGGGATTCCGCTGTGCATCGGAAATCATCTCGGGAAAAGGTGACTTCTGAGAATTTCGGAATCAAATAGATATCAATGCCCGGAAATTATCAACCTAGTATGGTGTTTTCCAGGTTGGCGCCCTTGGTAATCGCTTTTGCAATGTTGGCATCTACCAGATACGCGTCTGCAAGGTTGGCGTTGGTAAAATTTGTGCCATGCAAATTGGCTTCCAGGAGAAAGGCGTTTCGGAGATTGCCTCCTTCAAGATTGGCGTAAGTCAGATCGGATCCTTCCATATTGGCTTCTTCCCAAATGACCCCTGCGCACTGAGCGTCTTTCAACTCCACACCAACCAGGTTTGCGTTGGTCAAATTGACTTCCTTAAAGGTACAGGAGTTAAGGTCCGCGTATTTCAGTATGGAACCCTTTAAGTCTACTTCCGTCAATTTGGAAAAGCTCAAGTCGCATCCTCTTGCATTGATTCCCCCCAACCGGGATTTATTTATGGTGGCTTGTTTCATAAAAGTGTACATCATTCGGGCGAACCCCAGATTGCTGTTTTCGATAGTGGCGGAAAAAAAGCTGGCGTGGCCCAGGTCCGCACCCTGGAAGTCACATTCGTTCAGTTTAGCCTGTGAGAAATCACAGTTGGTTAGAATGGCATTTTTGAAATTACAGCCCACCACATTTGCGCCTTCAAAGCTGACACCTTCCAGATTCGCTCCTGAAAAATTCAAATCCTTTATCTTTGCATTTTTCAGGGATGACTTTTCCATAGATGCTTGGGAAAAATCAATTTCGCGCAGTTCGGAGTCATCTATAACCGTCTCAACCAGAGTTGCGTATACAAAACTGGCGCCATTGAGGCTCACTCCTTTTAGATCAAAGCCGCTGAAATCGCCCCCATCCTGTTTGGGCTCTTTCATGACTAACGAAATCATTTCATCAACGTTTGACATTTACTCTTATTCCCTTTGTTGAGATGGCGGCAGCAGTGCGTTCATGCTCCGCTGAATTTTTTGCGGATTTATCCTGTCATGAATTCCAATGATGCCAATCCGAATGGCTTTGAATAAAACTGCTTCCATATCTGTTCTAGTAGTCAACTTTGCCGCAAGGGGAGTCATAATGAGGTTGGCCAGCATAAGGCCGTAAAATGTAGTGATCAACGCTGTGGCCAGGGCAGGGCCAATGGTTGACGGATCGTCGAGATGCATCAACATCTGTACCAGACCGATCAGTGTGCCCGCCATTCCAAATACAGGGGCCTGCAAGGCGATGAAGCGTATAATCTTTATCCCGGAATTGTGCCTTTCGTTCATGGCGTTCAGTTCTCTTTCCATAATTTCGTGAATCTCTTTTGCGTTGTAACCATCCACGATCATGCCGATGCCATTTTTAAGGAACCGATTGTCCAACGTGCTTTCTTCATTTTCCAGTTGTTTCATGCCACGGGAACGATATACGGAAGCCAACCTCGTGATGTCATCGACATAATCTTCCGGCTCGTAAACGTTAGGCTTGAAGGCGTTCCTAATAATCCTCACCATATCTAATACTTTTTTGGAGGGAAACGCGATAAAAGATGTGGAAAGGGCTCCCCCAATAACGATCAAGGCACTGTTGATATTGAGGAAAATCCCGGCATCTCCACCGCGAATAATTGCTACGGTAATCAGAAAGAATCCTGCAAGGGCACCCAGCAGGGTACCGGTATCCATTCCTGTTTCCGCTCGCTCCTCTTGAGCCAAGTCTGCGGCGGTACCTCGTATTTCCTGAGTTGCTGTGGCCATGGACCTTGATTAGATAGCGATATTAAAATCTGGTTTCAACTGGCGGCTTTTTCCAAATTAGCCGTGGCCCGTACCAATAATGAGCGCACAATATAATTATTCAGCCAGGGTATTTGTAATAATTCTTTTCGGCCGCTGGGGATGTAAACCTTAAGATAATCCGGTTTTTCAAGCTTTTCAGGGCTCAGTTGGGGGCTCAGGTCGCTGATGCACCTAGCCATACAATTTAACCCTAAATAGGATTTACAGAACAGCTCACCCCAGGAGGTTAAATAAATAGTTGCGATGCCCCTCACTCGCTCAATTCGTTTATTGATAAATTTTGTCAATTCATCGTTGTTTTTGCAATCCTTGATATTCCCCATACTTATTTCGGGCGGCGGAGGATTGCCAAAGTCCACCAGCATGAACAATTGATTAACTTTGGCATCGTTCAACAGGTCTTCATTAGACAATGCGGCGATGTTGACGGACTCGATGAAGCTTTTGAGCATTGGGAGCAGTACAACCATATCATGTCCCTTGAGGGATTCCCCCTCGGCTATCAGCAAAACTTCGGTGTTTTCACTGTAGAGATTGTTGAAAATAGCAAACGCCAAAAGATATGGAAGGGTTGCCGATTTCCTGATGATATCGTCCTTATCGATTTGGTCCAGAAAAGCTCGAGTCTTGCCCCGGATCAGGTACCACTCTGCTTTGTCACGCTGGCTTTTTTGTTCCAAAAGGAAGGTCAATTCACTTTCAGCGGTTTTACCATCTACCAAAGCGCCCAGGTTATTGACTTTGTTGGGGGCCGGCCTGTGAAAACTAAAAAGTTTTCGACCTAAAAGAGCGGTGTCTTTCTCGGTGATCAAAGTTTCACTGGAATCAAGGGTCTTGTTTTTTTCAGAAATATTTTTGTATGAGGCCATCAAAATTTTATTGATACGGTTTCCCAAATCTACCTTATGCATCATTCGCCAGCCGGAATACTTGTTCAGGTTCTCAATTTTATCCGGGCTCCAACCCCACTCTTTCAGCATTTTGATCAGGGTGCTCTTTCTCCAACTATCCGAGCCTTTTTCATACTCCTCGGCAGTAACTTGGGTACCCACCTTTAAATAGAAACAGTGTCTCAGTGCATCGACTTCATCCTCTGATTTTGTTTCAGTAAAAAACTTTTGTACCCGCTCGAACATTCTCAGATAGGGGTCTATATCCAGGTAGGGGACATCATTATAATATTTATCTTTAATTTGATGGCATAGCAGATTCGATTTGGTGTTTCTAAACATATATTCTTCAAGCACCCCCATTTTCATGAGTGTTTTAAAAGGAGAGTTAAAAGATTTGATCAGAGCCCATACCGACGCACCAAAAAATTCTCCATCAGAGATATCATCTACATTGCCCATGTCAATGAATTCTTCTTTTTTGAGGAGGGTCTTTCCTGACTGGAGTTTTTCATACAACTCGTAATACCGGTCGTCATCACAGTCTACCGGAGAAACCAGCCAGAAAGGAATTTTCCCGGTGACAATGATCATGGTTCGATACATTTCTTCTTTCAGGAGTTTTGCCAGGGCTGATCCTGTGCTTTCACTGTCACTTTCACCAAAGATATTATTTTTAACTTCCTCGTAATCATTGATGAAAAAATGGGTTTCCAGATGGTAATTATCCCAGGTCCACGTCTCTATCAAGTTCAGTTTTTTCTGGAACAGTTTCATGCTTTCTTCAGTGAAATCCTTTTTATCTATTAACAAAGTGTAATCAAGATCTGACTTTTTGGTCTGGGCAATGGAACCTACACTGCCCATGAGTAGGGCAGTGTGAATGACCGGATTCAGATTCGGGTTCCTGCGGATGATTATGGCCGGGAACAGTTTTTCGGCGGCAATCTGGGCTTCTTTATCCAGAGAGAAATTATGGATGCCGCAGGGGGGATCACCTTCAAAATAGCCCGGCAAGCCCTCCTGGTGTACGTGAAGAAGGCGCGGAACAACCAGATAAATCAGGCGGTCAATTTCAGAAAGGGTGATCAAATTCCGATCTATTTTAAATCGGTTGAACATTAAATAATCCTGCCGGTTTGACAAGAGCATTTCTGCATCCGATTTGATGAGTGCTTTTTGGGGTTTTTTAATGTTCTCTTGCGAGGGTTTTTGGGGAAGCTCTTCTAGAAGAGATTTCTCCGTTTCCGTTTGTTCTGAAAGTGAATTCTCCGTTTGCCCGGTGGCAGATTTTTCTGTTGATTCCATGACAATAGTATTATTGCGAGGTTTATGACTTATTGGTAATTTTACCCTAAAATCAGCTAAAAAACTTTTTCAATAGTATAGAAGGCTTCCAATAGGTTACAAGGCCTATTTCACCGGTTGTTCTATATTTGAATCAAGAGCCCGAAGTTCCCGGTTTTTTCTCATCCGTAGCTTTTTTCTTTGCTTTTTGGGCTTCCTTTGCTTTTTGGGCTTCATCTTCAGCGACTTCCATCGCTTTCAATATTTTAATTTCTACCCGTCGGTTGGTGGCACGGGCGTCATCAGTGGTGTTGGCTACAATTGGGCGGAACTCCCCATAACCTGCTACGACTATTCGCTCAGGCGGGAACCGCATTTTTTCTATAATAAACCGGGCCACCTTTGCAGCTCTGGCGGCTGAAAGTTCCCAGTTAGAAGGAAACTTGGCGCTTTTCATCGGAACGTTATCTGTGTGGCCATCAACAAACACCTGCTTGACACCTTCTTTCATGTCTTCCTGGATGGTGGAAATAATCAGGCCTTCCGCACCCGCCCTGAAGAAGGCGTTTCCGGGGGCGAAAAGGTCTGAGGTTGGCAATTGATGCACGATCGTTCTCGTATCACTGCGGGCAATGCTTTCCACGTCAACGTTGTCTTTAACCAATGCCCGTACCCGTTCCAGCATTTTCATTTCCTTCTTGTTCAAGCGAACATTGACGCTTTCAATACGCATTCTTTTTGACTGGAACGAGGAAAGGGCCTCGGCAAACTTATTTTCGTCCATTTTGGAAACGCTGTACATCAAAACGAATACCACCAGAATAAGTGTGATCATATCGGAATAAGTGATGAGGAAGCCTTCCAGGCCTCCAGAAAACTCCTGGGCCGCCGCCGCACGGCCTTCAGCCACGGCACCGCCATCACCCTTAGTGCCATGTTGTTTTTCATCCTCCAGTATGCCGATTTTCATATCCATTTCGGCATTGCTGTCTTTGAGCATTTCCATATCAACTAGCATTCTTTGGCTCTCTTTTTCCAGGTCTTCCACTTCCTCTTTCAATTCCCGGATGATTTCAGAGGGAAGCACACCGTCTTCACCCGCATCCATGCCGCCTGAAAACATATCTTCGTATTTTTTTATGAGCGCGTCCTTTTCCTTTGCAACATCTCCTGTAATGGCATCCGATGACATGGAGGTTTTTTTAGCTTTTACCAAATCGGCCTTAAGGCCCTCGATCTTCTTTTTTAAGTTGTCAGCAGATCCGGTGTCCAGGCGGAGGCGACTTAATTCTTTCATCAATACATCCCGTTCCCGTCCGAATTTTTTATTGACCCCTTTTTCTTTCTCAAACTGTTTGGCAAGCTTCATCATTTTGTCCTTCATTTTTTCTTCTGCCTTGGCCTCAAGGAGCTTGCTTATCTCTTCTTTCTCCTTCTTGGCCGCTTCTTCTCCGGCACGCTTTGCACGACGGGCCATTTCGACCTCGCTTTTTTGCACATCAACGTCCTCTTCTGTTTTTTTAATGACCTCTTTGAGTTTTTTTTGTTCGCCTTGGTTAATGGTAATCAGGTCCTTGATTTTATTTATTACCTGCACTTTTTCTTCATTGGACTTGCGCAACTCAATCGTCTTTATTTTGAGTTGCTCTTTAACCAATTGCAGGGATTCCATATTTTTCATAAATTAGCCTCTTGGTTCTCCTGCATATCGGTAGAAAAGGTTGAAAAGGTTATATAATAACAAGAATTTAAAGTCATTGTGCCGGGTTTAGATTGTACTCCTGCAAGTCAATTTTTTTGTATGATATCACCCCTTGTCAATTGCCCATAATGACTTGGGCAACTTTTTTCCCAGGTGAAATGCCTGAAACTCCCCTATTTTAATGATATAAAGGCTTTGGCTAATGCAGAGCAGGTCCAATTTTATATAATGTATTTTATGATTAAATTATATATAAATAACTGATTTATATATATTATTATGGATTTATTTTTGAATCGCAGAGTGGTGGTTGTTTTATTTTTGGGGTTTTCCTCAGGGCTGCCCTTGGCGTTATCGGGAGGAACTTTGCAGGCCTGGTTGACAGTGGAAGGGGTCGATATCAAGACTATTGGCCTGTTCACTTTGGTGGGTTTGCCTTATACCTTGAAGTTTCTCTGGTCCCCCTTGCTGGATCGGTATGTTGTTCCCCTGTTTGGGCGAAGACGGGGCTGGATTTGGGTATTTCAAGTCGTACTGCTTGTTTTGATTTTTGTGATGAGCGTTGTGTCTCCCGTAAAAGCTCCCTGGGTCCTTGCTTTTCTCGCCTTCGGTTTGGCTTTTGCCTCCTCTTCCCAGGATATTGTTTTTGATGCTTATCGCACAGAAGTGCTGAGGGAAAAGGAACGGGGATTGGGGGCGGCGGTTTCGGTAACAGGGTATCGGATTGCGATGCTGGTTTCCGGGGCTCTGGCTTTGATCCTGTCAGAATTTTTAGGATGGCGTTTAACGTATATGATTATGGCGGGGCTGATGGTTGTGGGTATGATGGCTGTCTGGCTGGGGCCCGAACCCGAGGACCCGGGGGTTCCACCCAAGACATTGGGGGAGGCCATTGGCGGGCCTTTAGTCGAATTCTTTTCCCGTGATGGTGCCTGGATGTTGTTGGCCCTGATTGTTCTCTATAAGCTGGGAGATGCTTTTGCCGGAAGCCTGACAACGACCTTTCTAATCCGTGGTATCGGCTTTTCTGTAGGTGAAGTGGGGGCGATCAACAAAGGTATGGGGCTGGCGGCAACAATTGTTGGGGCTCTGTTTGGCGGTGCCCTCATGGCTCGTTTGGGACTTTTTCGCTCACTTTTGTTTTTCGGAGTTTTACAGGCTGTCTCAAATCTATCATTTATGGTTTTAGCCTGGGTGGGAAAAAGTTATGCAATGTTAGTTTTCACCATTGGCTTTGAGAATTTGGCGGGAGGGATGGGAACAGCGGCTTTCGTGGCTTTCTTGATGGCGTTGTGCAACCATAATTTTACAGCAACACAATTTGCCCTGTTCTCGGCTTTGGCTTCCCTGGGGCGGGTGTTTGTCGGGCCGGCATCGGGTGTTTTGGTGGATGAGTTTGGTTGGCTTCTGTTTTTCCTGATAACATTTTTAGCTGCAATACCGGGACTACTACTCTTGTGGAAAATGCGCCATAGGCTTCAGGCCCTCGATCGGCCAGCGGCCGATGGCAGATAGCCAAGACTTGTCAGGCCGAGATAACTCGTTATTTGCCAGAAAAAGTTATTCCCATTTACCACCGTCGGTTCGCCGGTAGTTTGTGATGACAGAATTTATTTACCTTCACGGGTTCGCGTCAGGACCGGGTTCCCAAAAAGCCCGTGTGTTCAAAGATCGTTTTGAGGAAGCTAAGCTTCCCCTCACGATTCCGGACCTGCAGCAGGGCGATTTTGAAAATCTGACGCTGACGAACCAGATTTCGCTGGTTCAAAGTATTATTGATGAGAAACCCGGCACACGTTTTGCCTTAATAGGCAGTAGCATGGGTGGCTATGTCGCGGCATTGACTGCAGAAACTCGAAAAGAAATAGACGCATTATATCTGATGGCACCTGGCTTCAATTTCCTCAGCCGGTGGATGGAAAATATGGGCTGGGATAAAAAATTCGCCATTCCAGACTTGATCCGGGTATTTCATTATAGCTACAATAAGGAAGTAACACTGAATACGAATTTGTTTCGTGATGCAATACACTGGGACTCCTTACCGTTGAATCGCAATATCCCAATCCGTGTTGTCCACGGAATCCATGATGAAGCGATAAATATCCAGGAGTCCAGAGACTTCGCCAGGTCGCGCCCCTGGTGCCAGTTAAAAGAATTGGATTCTGACCATGGGCTTTTTTCATGCATTGATTGGATTATCGATGATTGTATGAAATTTTTTTCGGATGGTCGGTTACTAACTTTTTGTAAACCAGGAAAAAAATGAATCACCGAATCCTTTTAGTCGACGATGATAAGGAGCTATTAGCGGCCTTGGAAGTAAAACTCCAAAAAGAAGGCTACCAGATTGATACTGCTCCTGATGGTGAAGTGCCAATGCATAGATCTCGCTTTTGAGGTCTTTTTTGTTTCGGCCGCAGGATTACCCCTCAAATGTGGGGGGCAGAATTTTTCTAACCGGGAGGCTCGTTAATAATGAGTAGACAAATTGAAAATCAGAAAACCACCGGAAAACGATTGAGAGCATGGAGGAAGTCTGTTCCATTAAAGCTGATGCAATTGTCCCGCTTGATTAAAGTTTCACAGGGTTCGCTTTCGGATTTAGAGAATGATAAGTCTTTGCCCTCGGCTACTACGTTGGCAAATTTATCAATCTATACTGATTTAAATATTTATTGGCTATTAACC
>JAPKCW010000189.1:0-3769 GCA_028822815.1 Nitrospinaceae bacterium
TTGTAGCGCAAACCCCAGACAGGGTACTCGATGCTCCAGTATCGCCGCTCGAACCGAGAAAACCGGATTATCCACGATCAACCCATCCACAAAAGGCTCTTCTTTTTCATCACAAAGCTTAAATCTGTCGATCGCCCGGAAGGTGCCTTTCAGCAAACCGCTTTCGCGCACTTCAACCACTTCTATGGTGAGTGATTCAGAATACAGTTCAACCAGGTTCCAGGTGAACCCGGCCAATTTGCCTTTCACGTTTTGAATAATATTTTCCGGACCAAAAATTGTCAGCGTTTTTTCCCGACCAAAAAGCGTCCTCAACAATCGGTCAAAACCGATGAAATGGTCAATATGTGTATGGCTGACAAAAACATGGGAAACTTTGAGAAGGGTTCCGTTCGACAAGGCGGACAAATCGCCGAGGTCAAACAACAGCGCCTGTTTGTGCAGAAGAAACTGCACTAGTAGACCAGGGTCCCCAAACGGGTCATTGATCAAAGAAGGCTGAATCCCCGATTTCATTTCTTTTCTGCCTCCGCACCGGTTTTATCGAAACGCAAAAATGCCTGGATAAAAGCTTGCAAATCTCCATCGAGTATCGCATCCACATTACCTGATTCCACATTCGTCCTCAGGTCTTTGACCAATTGGTAAGGATGCAGAACGTAGGAGCGAATTTGACTGCCCCATTCGATCTTTCTTTTTTGTTTTTCCATTTCTTTTTTTTCCTCGCCCTGCTTTTCCTGTTCCAGCTCATACAGGCGGGATTTAAGAACCTTCATGGCCGAATTCTTGTTTTTATGTTGTGACCGTTCATTTTGGCATTGGACCACAATTCCTGTCGGGACATGCGTCAGCCGGACTGCGGAATCGGTGGTGTTCACTCCCTGCCCACCCGGTCCTGAAGCCCGATAGACATCTATCTTCAGATCTTCTTCTTTAACTTCTATATCAATCTCCTCATCAACTTCTGGATAGGCAAAAACAGATGCAAACGAGGTATGGCGTCTTTTATTGGAATCGTATGGAGAAATACGCACCAGGCGATGCACTCCGATTTCCGCCTTCAAATAACCAAAAGCGTAGTCCCCCGTGAACAGAACCGTGGCACTTTTGATGCCCGCCTCCTCACCGTATTGCATATCTAGATCTCCTGTTTTATAACTATTGCGGTCGCCCCAGCGCAAGTACATGCGCAAAAGCATTTCCGCCCAGTCCTGAGATTCCGTACCCCCCGCCCCGGAATTAATGGCCACGAAAGCATTATTAAAATCGCTTTTTCCTGACAGCATGGCTTTCAATTCTGCCTGGGCAACTTGTTCCTGCAACTGGATTAAAGAGGACCGGATCTCCTCATCCATGGAGGGGTCTTCCTCCTCAGCGGAAAGCTCCAGCAGTGCACCCAAATCTGCACCTTCTTTTTCCAGGTTTTTCCAGATTTCTATGGAACGTTGCAGGCCGGACCTTTTCTGTAGAATTTTTTGGGCGGATTCATTATCATCCCAGAATCCGGACTGAGCCATTTCCGCGTCCAGAGGCTCAATATCTTTCATCTTTTGATCAACGTCAAAGAAACCTCCGGAGTAGTCCAATCCTGTCCTCAATATCCTTGAAAGCTTTGGCAACATCATCTTGCATTTGAATCTCCTTATTCATTGACGGTTATTTTCCTCAATCTCACCTGGAAAAGCAAGCTGACCGAGGGGTCGTTCCAGGCGAAAATTGAAAGGTTGATCCCCGAAGCCCCGTTCCTTATACTCAGGAAGCTTTCAAATTGGCCCTGTCCTGGATACAACTAATCCCCTGGGCTAAAGAAACCTCGAAAATCAGCCGATTAATAATAGATAGGGAAGTTCCGCCCTCTAAGGAACAACTCCAAACTATCATGGGCCTATGGACCTGCTGACCCCAACATTTTTAATCATCATTTCCCTTTCCGCCATCCTGTTCCGCAGGCCTTTTCAGGATTTTCCTCTGGATGATGATTTTGCCATCTACACTTACCGAGCCCGTTTTGCGTCACAAGGGTTTCAGTGGAAAAAGGATCTGCAAATCATCGGCATCCCCATGTGGAAAATGCTGTTGCTGGATAAGCTCTATGGTTCCCGGGAAGGAGGCATTCAGCGCATCCGCCATTTGCAGACCGCTTTCCATCTCGCTGGTTCTTTGGCCATATATGGAGCCTTGTGGAATTTCACCCATAACCCTATAGCCAGTTTCATCGGAAGCCTGCTTTATTCTTTTTATGGCACCTCTCCGGACCTGACAGCTGGCTCTTTTAACTTCGAGCAATTTTATATTCCTTTTATCTTTTCCGGGCTGGCTTTATTGCAAGCCGGACCCGAGTGGGTGATCCCGGCAGGGTTCTGTTTTGGTCTTGCCACCATTCCAAAATACACCACCGCTCTTTTCGCCGGGGCCCTGGCACCCTTGGTCTGGGTTGAATTCGGTGGGCTGGCCTCGACCCAATTTGCCCTGGCTTCAGCAGGAGTGATGGCGTTTTCCAACCTGGCAGAATGGAAGATGGGGTTTTGGGATGCTCAATCACGCAAACAAATGAAAACCCGCATGGCCACTACCCTCAGGCTGACCCGTACCAAAAATATGCACTTTAGCGTTTTGTTTGAAATCGGTCAGTTGTTCAAGCAGGCTCTCCCTGTATGGCTGGGTCTCATTCCGCTCGCAACCTATTTCATACAGAATCAAAACATCTGGTTGCTCGCTTTTTCCCTCATCCTGTTTAGCATGATCATTTTTCAGCGGGCGTTTTCCAGGTACCACTATCTGCCATTATTTGGCTTACTGTCATTAGCCTGTGGATTGGGCCTGGATACCGTGTTGACTCTGGAGCCAATATTTGCGGGGGTGATTCTTGCCGTTTTTGCCGCTTTGCTGGCGTGGAATTTAAAATCCATGGCTTTTTATTACCTTCGCCCGACGGAACCCGAAACCCTGATCCACTACGAAAAATTTGACCAATACCTGTATCTGCCCCGGTTGGGGAAAATTCTCAAACGTCTGATGAGAATGCGCGGTGAAAGCGGTGAACGCATTTTTGTCTGGGGGACATTCTCACAGATTTACCATCTGACCGGCTCACCGGCTTCCGACAACTTCCTGCATCACACTATCGGCCCTTGGGACACCCCGGACCTGGAAGGTTTTTACGACAGCTTCGTGGGCGGACTTTTACGCCACAAACCCAAGTACCTGATCAAGAGTTTTGTTGATCTGGATGTCCAGCATCTGGAGGAAATCACCGGCCTGCGCTACAAACTCCTGAAAGTCGTGCTGGCCCGGTTCCCGGTATATCGTTTGGAATCTTTTAAATCCGTTCCGCAAAACCCTCTGGCCCTGTCCTGGCAGGAAAAAATGAGTCGCATGGAATCTCTCACCCAAGCAGATTGGCATGCGCCGGGTTTGGACCGCTCTGACGCAGAAAGAGGAAAGCTGGTAACTGCCCTCAAGGAATGCAGAAAACTTGTCAAATTGAACAAGCTGGATGCAGAAGGTTATGATTATATGGGAGAAATTTATACTTCCATGGGGCTCACCGAACAGGCAGAAACAGCGTTTGAAAATGTACTCAAATATGCTCCTGACTGGTCTAATACCCGCATTAAACTTTGCAATCAAAAAATAAAACTGAAAAAATTGGAGTTCTTCCAGTCGCAAACAGTCCGGACTGTTAAGACGAAGAACATGAAACGAGTTCATTTTTTTTTTTTGTAAGTAAATCGGTAAAATCCAAATCGGGTTCATGTTTTTTTTTTGT
>JAPKCW010000190.1:0-3763 GCA_028822815.1 Nitrospinaceae bacterium
GTTTGCTGAAAAAAGGAGGGACAGTTGTAGCCAGTATCCCTAATGTCCAATTTCATGGAGTGATCCATCAATTGATTGAAGGAAACTGGACCTATGAAAAAGAAGGAATTCTTGACGAAACCCATCTCCGGTTTTTCACCTATAAAGAAATCGAGAAAATATTTTCACAAGCAGGTTATTCCATTCAGAAGGTTGAAGAGGTACTCGACCCTCAATATGATAAATTTTCTTTGAATAATAATACAGACCTTAACTTTGGAAGGACACAAATCAAAGATTTGTCTCCGGAAGAGATTAAAAGATTTTTTGTGTTTCAGTATCTAGTCATTGCCGAACCGATTAACGTTAATAAAAATGAGGAAAACGATATGTTTCAACATGGGGAAGCATTGTTTAAAATTGACAACCTTTTGCTGGAGGCTTCAAAGACAGCTGAATTAGGGGAGCATGAAGCTGCTTTAAAGATTTATGATGAAATTATCAAAGTATCCCCTGATAACGTTGCGGCACTAATTGGGATGGGAAATAGTTTTATGAAGCTCCAACTTCCTGACAAGGCTGAGATATTTTTTGATCGGGCTTGCTTAAAGGAACCCAATAATTTCAAGGCTTGGTTGGGTCTGGGATTGCTGGCCCTTCACCAGAACGATACCAAGAAGGCGGATATTAATTTTAATAAATCTCTGGAAAATAATCCTGATAACTATAAGGCGTTATGTGGGCTTGGAATGTTAAGAATGAATATGGCTGATCTTGATGGGGCGATAGATTATTTCTGTCGGTCTCTGGATGTAAATCCTGATAATATTTCTGCCTGCAAATTCCTTTTGGAAACCTCCTATAAATTGGAGAAATTTGAAAAAATTGAAATCCATTTAAATAAATATATGGAAATTCATCCTGCCAATGTGAATATGCGGTTTGCCCTGGCCGGTGTTCAGTACAAACTTGGTAAGCTTGAAGATTCGATAAAAAATCTTGAGTGCGTCCTTGTTCTGGACCCGGAAAATGAGTCTGCTTCTAAAATGATTGAGAGTGTTAAGTCTGATTTGGTGTTTAGTAAATAACTGGTTTTGACATGGACTTCTTTGCCCAAAATTTAAAGTGCCTGTTGGAGTGCGACCCGGAATTAGCGGAACGCGTTGCTCTGCAACCGTTCCCTGAGAATGTAACCGTTGTTCGATCCAAAGATGGGTTTCCCGTTCCCAGAATTGCCGGAGTTGCTCTGCATAGCCAATACCGTCCTGTTGAAGAAGGGTCGAAAGCGATAGGGGAATTTGTTTTCAACCCGGAACGAAATACTGTGGTTTACGGATTAGGGTTTGGATACCACGTTCAGGCCTTGCTGCAAAAGGTTCCAGGAGAGTTGACGGTCGTAGAACCGTTGATGACCTTGTTCAGGGCTTTTATGACATCCATTGATATACGGCCATTTTTATCACGGGTGCGCTTCAGAATTGGGGAAACGCCAGCTTGCCTGATTTCACGGCTGGAACCAGGTTGCTGGAATATTTTTAAGCATCTTCCTTCCATAAGAATTGGCGAAAATTACTACAACAGGCTGAATGAAGGCTTGGAGATAAAGGATCTGCTCCAAAACCGCGCTCTCAGAGTGATGGTCGTTAATCCTCTTTATGGAGGTTCTTTGCCAACGGCTCATCACTGCGCTGGAGCTTTGAGAAATATGGGGTATGAGGTTGCCACTGTAGATTGTGAAGAATTTGCCCAGGGTTTTTTCTCCTTAAAGGGTGTGACCCGCAATCCAGAGAACGCTGAAGTTCTTTCCCGTAATTTTATGAATTTCATGGGTGAAATAGCCGCCGCAAAGGCTACCGAATTTCGACCCGACCTCATTTTAGCTCTTGCCCAAGCTCCTCTTACACCGGAGGCGATTCTAAAACTGAGGGCATTGAAAGTGCCAGTTGTTTTCTGGTTCGTGGAAGATTTTAGGACTTTGCCCTATTGGAATGAAGTAGTTACTTCTTATGACCACATTTTTACTTTGCAAGCCGGAGAGTTTCACGATTCATTGCGATCCAAAGGAGTGCGGGATTGCTATTATCTGCCGCAGGCCTGTTTCCCGGATATTCACAAGCATTTGAGTATGGCAGGAGAGGAAATGGCTATGTATGGGGCCGATATCTCATTCATGGGAGCGGCCTATCATAACCGGGTTCAATCTTTTCCTCGATTGATGGATCTTGACTTTAAGATCTGGGGAACAGAGTGGAATTTAGAGACGCCGTTGGGACGCTTGGTTCAAAATAATAATAAGCGGCTTTCGTCTGAAGAAATCGTTAAAATTTATAACGCAGCTAAAATTAACCTGAATCTGCATTCTTCCACCTACCATTATGGAATTAATCCGGATGGCGATTTTGTAAATCCGCGAACTTTTGAGATTTCTGCCTGTCGGGGATTCCAACTGGTGGATAACCGAAAAGATCTATCCCGGATGTTTAAAGTGGGTGAGGAGATAATCGCTTTTGATACCCTTGATCAAATGCAGGATCAAATAGATTATTATCTTTCTAAACCCGAGGAAAGAAATGCGATCGCTTTGAAATCCTGCCAGCGTGTCCTGAAGGAACATACCATGGAGCATCGCATGCAGGAGTTATTACTGCATGTTTTTCTGGACCATGAGTCAGCTCTTGATTCAATCGGGAAAGTTCAAAGGGACCCTTTAGAGTATTGCATCGAACAAGCCGGTGAAAACACAGAGTTGGGGCAATATTTAAAGCAGTTCAAGGGGCAGCACCCTTTTTCATTAAAGACGGTGGTAGAACATATCCATCAGGGAGAAGGGGCCTTGGATCAAAAAGAAACCCTGTTTTTGATGATGGATCAAGTTGTAAAGGAGAATATTTGATCATGGCTGAAAACATATTAATTCTCAGCATGACCCGAATGGGAGATATGATTCAGACAACGCCACTGATCAGTGGATTGAAAGAAAAATATCCCACCGCAAAAATTACTCTTCTGGTTACCAGTGATTTTGCCAGTGCTGTACCGTTGATACCGGATGTGGATGAATCCATCATCCTGAACTTAAGGCAGTTTGATAAACAGGAAAACTGGGAAGATCTTTCCTGGGTGAAAATATACCGTTACCTCGAAAAGTCTGTGGAGGATATCAAGAGCAGAAATTTTGATTTGCTTGTGAACTTGAGTCATTCAAAATTTAGCGCCCTCATGGTGCGTTACCTGGGTATCAAAAATATCGTTGGCTTTTATTGCAATGATTTTGGCAATCGCATGACAGGGCACCCCTGGATGCAGTATTTCAGTGTCGAAGTTTTTAATCGTAAATATAATGAGTTCAACCTTGTTGAAATATTTTCCAGGAGCGGCGGAGTCGATGTGAGAGGTCGTGCTATTGAAGTGGTGCGGTCTCAAAATCAATTATCAGTCGATACTTTAATGTCCTTTGATGAGGAGGATATAGTGATTGGCTTCCAGGCGGGGTCCAGCCTGGAGGGCCGACGGTGGCCGGCTCGGTCTTTTGCAGACTTGGCAGACATGCTGATTGAAAATTTGAATACTAGAATCATAATATTTGGTGTGCAGTCGGAAAATAAGGTGGCTGAAGAAATTAAAAGCCTGGCTAAAAATAAAGATAGAATATTAAACCTTGCCGGTAAAACCAGTCTCAGTGAATTGTCTCAATTGCTGGAGAAATGTAAATATTTAGTCACTAATGATACGGGAACGATGCACTTGGCTGCGGCGCTGGGAACAAAAATTGTGGGGCTCTTTT
>JAPKCW010000191.1:0-3753 GCA_028822815.1 Nitrospinaceae bacterium
GAAGCTAGCCTGCGAAGTTGGGGATTGTTGCCAACTTTTTCCATTTGTTGAAGTAGTAGCGAATTCTGCCGTCTTTGGTGGGATAGATTTTTTCATACTTTTTCTCTCCGCCCTCTTCTCTTTCCACTATCACGATTTTTTTATCGAGCAGTTGCGTGGATTTCGCCACGTACAAAAAGGTATAGGGCTGGTCACGCGCTATCATGCGGTGCAGGTCGCGCGCCATGGCAACTTGCTTCTTTCTGTCATATTCCCGGCGGATTCTTGTTATCAGCCGGTCTGCCTGTGCATTCTTATATCCCACAAAGTTCAACTGACGTGGACCCGCCTGGCTGGAATGCCAGATCTGGTACATATCCGGGTCGATGCCCATGCTCCATCCTAATACCAACGCATCGAATTTGAGCGTGTTGACAAAATCTTTGAGGAACACGGCCCATTCAAAAAGTTGGGTATTGCATTGGATGCCGATCTTGCGCCAACTTTCCTGCACAATGGTGAGAATATTTTTGCGGATCGGGTTGCCGCTGTTGGTAATGAGGTTGAATTCAAAAATTTTTCCGTCTTTTTCCAACCAGCCATCGGCGTTCTTCTTCCACCCTTTTTGGTTGAGTATTTCCAGCGCAGCATCAGGATCGTAAGGCAGTGGTTTCACGTTGGTGTCGTACCAGTCGGTGATTTTCGGATAGGGTCCTGTCACCCTTTCCCCTTCCCCGTAGAGGATGTATTGAATGATGGGGTCGATGTCGATGGCCATGCCGAGGGCCACACGCACATCGCGGTCAACAAACAGCGGGTTACGCATGTTGTACCCTATATAGGAATAGAAATAACCGAGGCTGGAAAAGCGCTGATATTTGTCTAGTTTGGAAAACCGTGCCACCTGATGCGGTTGTACCAAATAGTTATCGACGGCCCCGGTATAGAACTCCATCTCCTGGGTCAGGCTGTCGGGAATGATGCGCATGACATATTCTTCGTATTCGGGGGCACCTTCCCAATAGTTCTTATTGCGTTTCAGGCGTATCAGTTCATCGGATTTCCACTCGGCGAACGTGAACGGTCCGGTGCCGATGGGGCGCCGGCCAAAGTTACTGTCTCTTAGGGTGAAGGCGCCGGCGTCGCGCCCTCTTTCTTTGGCCTCGGCTAAGAGCCTTTCGCGGTTGAGCAAATGTTCGGGCAAAATGCCCATAGCCCAGGAGCCGATAGCTGGTGAGAACAGACGTTTGTAGGTAAAACGGATTTTATGGGGTCCCAGCACCTCGGCATTTTTCACCGGTTCATAATCGGATTTTCGTGGTGAGGTGCCTTTCGGATTCATGATCGACTCATAGGTGAACAACACGTCGCCAGAATCGAACGGGTGGCCATCATGAAAGGTCACGTCCTTTCTCAGGTCGAAAACGATCACCGGATTATGTTCTATAATCGGCAGTATTTCTTCATATCGGGATTGTAACGCCGCCTGTTTTGCCGGGTCTTTTGCGCGGATGAATTTTTCGTAGGGGAATGTTGTGAAATATTCTTCCCCCAGCCATTTTTTGATGGGCACAAAGAAGTCCTGATCGATCTTTTCGAGGGTGAATTTCAGGCGCGGCGGTTGTTGCACGGTGTAGGTGATTTTTTCGGGCTTGTCCTTCGAGTTCATCGGAGGAAGTTCGACTTCTCCCTGCACGGTTTTTTCGGGAATGACTTCTATGAAACGCAGATTTTGCGTCCATTCTTCATTATCCTTGAGGGCGGCAAGCAGAGTGTCGGGCCAGTCCTGTGCCGATTTCTTCCCTCCGGACAAAAAGACGGCTGTATTTAATGTAAGGGTCGCTTCTTCAAACTGGGTCCACGATTTAGCCAGCCGAGGGCGATATTTCAGGTTCTGGTCGAGATCGATGAGACCGTCGAAAACCAAGTCGTTGATAGAGCTGGATGAGGTATCGGCACTCAAAACAGGGTTCAGTATCTGCGCATCCCCACTGGATCCCTGGACATATTTAACCAGCCGGGCCGGATTGCCCACGGCCTGCTTATCGTAAGTAGGCACCCAGAAAAAGGACTGTAGGAGAAATAAACTCAGCGCGATGGGGAAATAAATAAGAATTTTTTTGACATACATAATGAAATCATATCAAATCAATGGAGGAAACAGGGTTAATTTTCGCCAAAAATGTGCCGATAGAAGGAGCAGGTGAATCTCTTGTAACACTTTGTGTATCAATGGCAAGTCTGTTGGTTTTCAATGGCTTTTCCAAATCGGCCTGTTTTCCAAAAAAATTCTTGACTTGACCTGTATTTGACTATATTTTGAGGCACCTTTTGAGGGGGTTCGCTTTTGCAAGCACCTTTAAAATCAAAATATAATTTTAACCTTATGGTTCATCTCTTTATAGATCACTAACTATTTAGAAGGAAAAACAAGATGGCAACACTAATCACTGACGAATGTATTAACTGTGGTGTATGCGAACCGGAATGTCCTAACACGGCAATCACCGAAGGTGAAGATTTCTATGAAATCGAGGCGGACCTGTGCACCGAATGTGTAGGGTTCCATGGCGAAGAAGCCTGCCAGGAAGTTTGTCCGGTTGACTGCTGTATCCCTGATGAAGATAAAAGAGAAACTGAAGAAGAATTGCTTGAGAAAGCCGGTAAAATTCATCCGGATGATACTTTTCCGTCCCTGGATGGTTTGACCGTTGAGACTTCTCTTTTCCGCAATCCTGATCGGAAAAACGCTAACCTTTAATTCTTAATCGGGCTCCAGGTTTTGGCATCTGGAGCCTGTTTTATTCTCCTGCAAAAAACAAGGGCAGTCAGAACAGGTCATTGATGTAAAGCAGTAGGATTATGGCCCTTGACAACCACGCCTAACATCAGTCATAGTTCAAAATTCATTTGTTATTACTGCGGGGTGGAGCAGTCTGGTAGCTCGTTGGGCTCATAACCCAAAGGTCGTCAGTTCAAATCTGGCCCCCGCTACCAATACCAGCAAGTGTTTGGGGGCATAACGCCTCCAAGCCCTTTTTGGTTTCCCGCTCGATTTACACCCTATTTACACCCAAACTTCCCCTTATGGTGAGCAAAAGGAAACGGTGGGGCTTGCAGGTGGGACAAGGGGGCAACTGGCGCCGAGAAAATTCGATGGGCTATGCTACTATGGTTGGAGCTAGGTTAGGTGAAACGAACTGAAGAAAGGTCTAGCTATGGATCAGTTGGTTAATCAGTTGGTTAATTGGTCAGCAAATAATTCCTTCCTAACGATTGTTGTGATAATTTTACTCCTTCCCGGTTCTTTCATATTCGTGGGAGCTTGCATCATGTTCATACGCAAACTGCGGAAGGAAAAAAATGATTAACTGGCTGAAATTCATATCCAGGCAGAAAGACTTTTAGGTGAAATTCTCCGGGCATAACTGCGGATCGTTGTCGATCATGTCAATTTCTTCTTGTGTCAACTCAGTTTCATGCTGACTGTCATAGTGGCGTATTATCGAAAGCCTAATCTCCCGGCGGTTGAGGTATTGCTCACGGTTTGTGGGGTTGCCGGGGATACAGAGTAAACCTGTGCCACTCTTAACCATGAATAAATCAGCAAAAACAAGATCGAGTTTTCGATCAAACAAGCGAAGTTCCCAACCTTAAAAAGCCTCGACAGTTTTAATTTTACTGTTATTCCCTCACTCAATAAAGCACAGGTCATGGAACTGGCCCGATGTGAGTATGTTGACAGAAAAGAGAACGTCATGCTCTTAGGCAACA
>JAPKCW010000192.1:0-3721 GCA_028822815.1 Nitrospinaceae bacterium
AATAGTTGCGCCTCTGGATTTAGGTTCTCAATATTCCCCTTTGCCCGTCATCGCGAGCCGCTGAAAGCGGCGTGGCGATCCAGGTTTTTTTCTGGATAGCTTCACTTCGTTCGCAATGACGAATAGAAAGGATTCAAATTTTCATGGGCTTTACCTGTGGCCTCGTCGGCCTCCCCAATGCGGGAAAATCAACCCTGTTCGCCGCTTTGACACGAACCAAAGCCCTGGCGGAGATTTATGCATTCACCACCATCAAACCCAATAGCGGCATCGTGCCGGTTCCCGATAAACGCCTGGATATCATCTCCCAACACATCAAGGCCGATAAAATTGTTCCCACGACCATGGAGTTTGTCGACATCGCGGGACTCATCAAGGGAGCATCCAAGGGAGAAGGACTGGGCAACAAATTTCTCGGCCACATCCGTGAGGTGGACGCCATCGCCCATGTGGTTCGTTGTTTCGAGGATAGCAACGTTCCCCATGTCAGCGACACCATCGACCCGGTTTCCGATATCGACACCATCAACACCGAATTGATGATCGCCGACATGGAAACTCTCGATCGCAGAAAAACCAAGACTGAAAAACTGGCCAAATCCGGAGATAAAGAAGCACGCATGCAGGTGGAAGTGATCGCCAAATTGTCCGAGGCCATCGATCAAAACCAACCGGCGCGAACTGTTGAGGATTTCAATGATGAACAGAACCTGTTCGTAAAAAGCCTGACCCTGCTGAGCGCTAAACCGGTTCTTTATATCTGCAATGTTTTAGATACCGGTGATATGGAAAATGACCTCGTGCAAAAGGTTAAAGAGATTGCCAAACAGGACGGATCATCAGTTGTGGCGCTGGCCGGGAAACTGGAAGGTGAGATTATGGAAATCGAAGACCTGGAAGAACAAAAAGTTTTTATGGAAGAACTGGGGCTGACCGAAACCGGACTCGACCGCATGATCTCCGCCGGGTATGAACTGCTCAAACTCGTCACATTCTTCACCGCAGGAGGCAAAGAAAACCGGGCCTGGACAATCCGAAAAAACTCGAAAGCCCCGCAAGCGGCGGGAGCGATCCATACCGATTTCGAAAAGGGTTTCATTCGTGCCGAAGTCTACAACCTGGAAGACCTGATTAAGCATAAATCTGAAGCGGCGATTAAAGACGCTGGCAAACTGAGAATCGAGGGAAAAGATTATGTCGTCCAGGACGGAGACATCATGCACTTTCGCTTTAACGTATAACTGACATCATTCTTTCCAAGAGGGCACCAAACAACGGGGGGTTTTGCCCTCTAGGGCATCCAGCACATTATCTGCCACCAGGTCGGCCATGCGGTCACGGGTTTCATGGCTGGCACTGCCAATATGCGGCAGTAACATAAGGTTCTCCAATTCCGTCATGCCTTCGGTGAGAGCGGGTTCGTTTTCATAAACATCCAGT
Source organism: Nitrospinaceae bacterium (assembly GCA_028822815.1). Lineage (GTDB taxonomy): Bacteria > Nitrospinota > Nitrospinia > Nitrospinales > VA-1 > LS-NOB. The sequence continues at coordinate 1,441 of JAPKCW010000192.1, forward strand.
GCCGCACCAGCGATTTCACCTTCTTTCAGTGCTTCGACCAGGGCTTGATCGTCCACCACCTTACCCCGAGCAGTATGGATGAAGTAAGCTGTAGGCTTCATCATAAAAAACTGCTTCTTTCCGATCATGTGTTGAGTCTGCTCGCTCAAGGGGACATGAACCGTGACAAAGTCGGATTGCCGGAGCAGTTCTTCTAAAGGAGCATAAGTTGCATTCAATGCCTTTTCTGCCGGCAGTCGGTTGCGGTTGCAATAGAGAACCCGCATATTGAAACCCGATGCCCGGCGGGCAACCGCCTGGCCAATTTCACCGCAACCAATGATGCCAAGAGTTTTTCCATAAATATCTCCCCCCAGAAACATTTTCGCCTGCCATCCTCTAAAGCGGCTTTCCCTCGTGAAGCGGTCGCTGGGAACAATGCGCCGGGCGGCTCCAAGAATCATGGCCCAGGTCAAATCTGCGGTGGTTTCATGCAGAACTCCCGGTGTATTCGTCACCCAGATGCCCTTTTTTACGGCATGAGCCACGTCAATATTGTTGAATCCGGCGCCATAATTGGCAATGAGCTTCAAATTCTCAGCGCAATTAATAATGTCCCGGTCAATTCTGTCCGTTAAGTAGGTAACAATCACCATGCTTTCGGACGCATATTTTTTAAGGTCCTGGGCGGCAGGTGGGTTTTCCGTCTGGTTGGTCCGCAAGTCGCAATGCGGGCCCAGTTTTTCCAAAGCGGCCTCGGGAAACATATTGGTAACGGTGACAATGGGCTTCACTCTGCGCCATCCTTTCAAATTTTCTGTTTTTCTGTGATAAAATTAAGAGCTTGATATTAAAGGAAAAAATCATTCAATCCTATGAAAATTTTATTCCTCGTCCCACCCGAAACCATTTCTCTCGAATCTTCCGTACCCAAAGCACTGGAAGGCGGTAAAGGCTATTATCCGAAACTCGGGCTTCTCTACGTCGCCGCCTATTACGAGCTTGAAACGGGAAATACCGCGACCTTTATCGACTGCCCACCGGAAAACGTTTCAGAACAAGCTTTGCTGGCACGCGTCCGCGAAATCAAACCGGACATGGTCGCCATGAGCATCATGACTTTCAACCTGCTTGATGCCCTGCATACAACAAAGGTTTTGAAACAGGAACACCCGAACCTGAAAATCTGCCTCGGCGGACCGCATGTCAACTTATACCCGAAAGAAACCCTCAACCTGCCGGGAATCGATTATGTAGTTTTCGGTGAAGGCGAAAAAATATTCGCCCGTTTTGTCCAGGCTTTAGAATTGAGGGATGTACCGATTGCAGAATCTTTGTCATCCATTAACGGCCTTGGCTGGAAACTGAACGGAACCCTACATATCAATCCGGCAGAAACCGAGCTTTTGGATCTCGATGAACTGCCTTTTCCCGCCCGCCATCTGGTCGATGTTTCTTGCTACCAGCATATTATTGGCGAAGGCCGACAGTTCTTCACCATCCAGGCGACGAGAGGATGCCCGGCGGCTTGCTCCTTCTGTGATATTCGCAAAACCAAGTTCCGTATCCGCAGTCCCGAAAGCGTGGTCAAAGAAATTGAAGAACTGGTTAAGATGGGAGTGGACGATCTGTTTTTTGTCGACGACACCATCACCATCGACAAAAAAAATGTGTTGGCAATTTGCGATCTGATCGTTGCGCGGGGTATTAAAATACATTTCAAAATTTCTGCCCGGGTTGACACCATCAACCCTGAAGTGCTGAAGGCACTCAAACAGGCCGGATGCTACCGCATCCATTTTGGCATCGAATCTGCCAACCTGAAACACCTGAAATACCTGCAAAAGGGCCAGACTCCCGAAAAAGTGGAACGCGCCTGCAAAATGACCCGCGAGGCGGGAATCGGTTTCTTCGCTTATATGATGATCGGCATTCCTCATGAGACCAAAGAAGAAATGTACGAAACCGTTGATTTCGCCAAAAAGCTAAAACCCGATTACGCACAGTTCTCAATCTGCACACCTTACCCAAAGGTGGAACTTTATTATCAAATGCTGAATGAAGGAATCGTGCCTGAAGATCACTGGCAGGAGTTTGCGGAAAACCCCACTGCTGATTTTAAAATCAAGTTCTGGAACAAGGATTTCAGCGAAGAAGAATTGCGCCAGATCCAGGATGAGTGCCATGCCCGGTTCTACAGTAGCCCCACCTACATTATGAAACAAATCACCAAATTAAGATCCTGGTCGGACTTCACCGCCAAAGCCCGCATGGGAACCAAAATCCTTACCAGCCGATTAGG
>JAPKCW010000193.1:0-3700 GCA_028822815.1 Nitrospinaceae bacterium
AAAACTGGGCGGAGGCGGACCGCCCAGTTTTTCGATTGGCGTGCTGATTTGCGCCCGGCGATCAACTTTTCGATTTTACTGACGTCCAGATTCCGCTCCTGGTTTTTGATCTCGAAGAGCTCTTTTTCAAACTCTTCGGGAGTGAGAAAAAACAGTCCCAGAATCTTTCCCGCTTCTTCCCACGCGCGGGTGGCCACGGCAATATCCTCCAGAGAGGATCCCCCCTTGCCCAACACGGCGGTGTTGAGGTTGCGCAGTTCCTCGTTCATATGGGCCATTGCCACTGCCGTGTTCAGGTCATCGTTCATGGCGGTTTCAAACTTTTGCGTCAAGGGATGGTTCTTCACTTTTTCCTGAAAGTTTGGGATGGACTCTTTATTCAGGTTCGCGGTTTTTTCCCGTGCGCCTGCCAGCCCTTCATAAAATCGGGAAAGCACTTTAGTGGCATCTTCCAGATTTTTTTCCGAAAAGTCGATGGGACTGCGGTAATGACTACTGATGAGAAACAACCGCAAAACTTCCGGGTGATATTTTTTGCAAACTTCCCGGATGGTGAAAAAATTGCCCAGAGACTTGGACATCTTTTCCTTGTCGATATTGACGAATCCGTTATGCACCCAGTAACGAACAGGTTGTTTCCCCGTGCAGCCGCAGGATTGCGCGATTTCGTTTTCGTGATGCGGAAAGACCAGGTCCTTGCCGCCGCCGTGGATATCGAAGGTGTCGCCAAGATATTTTTTACTCATGGCCGAACATTCAATATGCCAGCCCGGTCGGCCCGGACCCCACGGGCTGTCCCACGATGGTTCGCCTGGCTTGCTCTTTTTCCATAGCGCGAAGTCTAAGGGATCGCGTTTGCTTTCGTTGACCTCGACACGGGCTCCCGATTGCAGGTCGTCAATGTTTTTCCCGGAAAGACAACCGTAGTCCTTGAACGATTTGATCGAGTAAAAAACATCGCCATCCGATTCATAAGCTTTGTCTTGATCGACCAGGGACTGAATCATGTCGAGCATTTCGGCGATGTGGTCGGTGGCTTTTGGCTCTTCGGTGGGCGAGGCGATGTTCAGTTTTCCCATGTCTTCGTAAAACGCTGCGGTATATTTGCGGGTGATCTCCTTCCAGTCCACGCCTTTTTCATTAGCGCGGTTGATGATCTTGTCGTCTATATCGGTGAAGTTGCGCACAAAACGAACTTCGTAACCCAGGTATTGGAAATAACGGTAAAAGGTGTCAAAGACAATGGCGGCGCGGGCGTGCCCTACATGGCAGTAGTCGTAGACGGTGACACCGCATACGTACATACCGATCTGCTTTTCCTTCAGGGGAACGAATTCCTCTTTTTTTCGGGTCAGGGTGTTGAATAGTTGTAGGCTCATGCAGATAAAATATCACCCTCTGGCGAGGGAAGCAACCGGCCCAGCGGCCGGTGGCTGTGACACCGTATCATTAGCTTTCATGCCCCGGAGGGGTAAACTAATAAAGAACTTATCAAGCCGAGGCAGCTTCTTGTTTTCCCATCAACGCTATTGCCCATCGGCTCCGCGCCGAGCGGCGAGTTCTTTGACGTTCAGGCGCAATTGTGAAACGGCAAATTTGGCCTGGCTGAGCAGTGATTCTTCGGTGATCTTTTCTTTGGGTTTGCCAATTCCGGAAATTTCTTTGCGGATCGTATCCAGTTTCTGTTCCAGCAGAATACTGCGTTTGGAGCTGAAGCTTTTGGCGATGGCGCCTTTCAGGCCTTCTCCAGCGTAATGTTTGGTGACGGCCATCAGCATGCGCTTGCGGGAAATAAATTTTTTGCCGTTTTTCCAGTCCTCAATGGCCTGGAACATTTCTCTTTCGATGTTGTCCACAATGGCGGTGTAGTCGGTCGGGTCGACCATGTCATGGATTTCTCCCGGAACTGAAGCGGACTTGATATCAAAATCGAAGGTCTGGTCAACACCTTTCAGGTCGGCGGACCTGAGGTTGGCATTCACCTCTTCAGGAGCCAGCATCGGAGCCCAGACCTGCATGATGTAGTCATCGCTTTTGATATTTTCGAACTGGTAGTCTCCATTGGCATCGATCTTGGTGTAATAACCATTAGGGACGACGAAGAGGGTTCCGATCATGTCTTTATGCATATTGCATCGGAGCACCACTGGGCCGGCCTGTGTGAACTCAAGGGTTTTGAAAGAGCCCGATGCCATTGCCCCCAGGTTGAACTGGTTGCTGAGTGACTTGGAAAAAATATTGTGCACCTCACGGTCTTCATTGGAAAACGTAACGCTGGATCCCACCTGTATCACCGAATGCTGAGGGCTGAAACTCAAGCCGTTCTGGCGTATGGTCAGGGTCTGGTTTTTTTGACTGGAAACCCTCAGCTTGTTTTTAGTTTCCAGAAATACCAGCGTGTTAGGGCCGGGCTTTTGGCCATTGATTTTGATATTGCCTTTTAGGGTGGTGGTATTTTTAACTTTCTTGGACCCTTCTTCCATCTTATGGTCGGAGCCTTCGGACTTTTTATCGTCAGCGATTTTTTCAGGCGCAGGAAGTGTTTCCAGTTTCGCTTGCTGAACAGGTTCCTGGGTTTTGGCGGTGTCTTTCTGGATCGGTTTCTCAGCCGCCGGGTCATAAAGTCCCAAAGCGGTCAGCATCTGGATGACAAAGGGTTTTTCGAATTGTTTGTCCATCTCCATGGCTTTGAGGAAATGCGGCGCCGCACTATCAAATTTTTTCTGGATACTCAATACAATGCCCAGATCGAAATGTGCCTGGGCAAAATCCGGCTTGATAGCCAGGGCTTTCACATAGGCAGATTTCTCCTCTTCGTACATTTTCTGGCGGCCATAGGATTTTCCAAGCATGTTGTAGGCTATATAGTTTTTGGGAGAAATGGCTACGGTTTTTTCAAACAGACGGGTGGCTTCTTCGGGGTGATCCGCTTCCAGCTCAGACATGCCCCAGTTAAAAGTGATCTCATCATCATCGGGTGAGAGTTCATGTGCCCGGGCAAAACGTTTGTTGGCTCCTACAAACTTTTTAGCCATGCGCAGGGCGGCACCCCAGATGGAAAATAATTCCGGTGAATAAGGGCTGATTTTGGAGGCTTTTTCAAATTCCATATCGCCGGCGTTGAACTTGCCTTCTTCGGTCAACAGCATCCCTTTCTGGATATGTTCCAGTGTTTCCCGGGGCAGTTGCGATTGTGGAGTCGGAGAGGTCATGGCGGCTTTAATCAGGTTTCCCGTATTCAGGTCGCTGGGCAGAGTTAATCCCGGCTTTTCCGGTGCCGCTTTTTTCCGCTCCGTATTCTTACGTGCCGTATTTTCACGTTCCACTTTGGCTTCCTGGAACTTTTTATAGGGTTCGAGGTTGCTTTCAGGTGTGGAATAGTGCATCAAGGCCCACAGCCCAACGGCCAACACGCTCAGCCAGGAAAACATCACGAGAGAGCGTTTCAGGGGACCGCTGGCAGACTCAATATTTTTATTTTTTGAACTTTTCGAACCTTTTGAACTCATAATTTTTTTCGGAACCTTGCTTAGGGTGAACCCGTTGTTAATAAGACCAATTGTTTAAAGATCGCTGGGAAATGCTTTTTATTCCTTAATAAAGGCTTTCTGCCATAATTTAGAGGTGCCGGCATCTCTAAAAATTGTTTTAGCCATGAGCCCCTTAGCAGGGGAGGCCGATAGCAACGGCTTTTTGGGCC
>JAPKCW010000194.1:0-3700 GCA_028822815.1 Nitrospinaceae bacterium
ATGGACCACTTCTCCATCTTGAATGCATGCCCTGGTTCCGGACCTACGCTTAAGTAATGTCGAAAAGTTAATGAGAGCGTTCTTGAAGAACTTCCTAATGCCCACTTTGTTGACAACGGCGATGGAACGGTGACGGACACCGTGAATAAACTGCGTTGGATTAAAAAGGGCATCATAAACAAATTAAAATTAAAAGATTCCAAGGCTTTTGCGGCAACAGAAACCTTTGCGGGAAGTTCCGATTGGCGCTTGCCTACCCTGCCGGAATTAAAAACTCTTATTTATTCCGAGCGCATCATTAACGCCAGCGGAAAAAAGGCATGGATCAACCCTATCTTTGATGATGGCCTCGGCCATTACTACTGGACCACCACCACCTGCGATCAATTGTCAGTCATAGAAGACCGATATCAGAAAAAAATCTGTCAGCAAGGGGAAGCCGCCGCCTGGCTGGTGCATTTTAATATCAATGCCGTCTTCTGGTTCCACACCACTCAGGAAAAACCGCATTCCTGGCTGGTACAAAATTTAGAATAACCGGGCCACGCCCGGTGGGAATAAAGCAAGAACTCGTTAAGCGCCAAAACTCTTTGCTCGCCAAATAAAGCTATTGCTCATTGCCACCGGCGGCTCGCCGGCGCCGAGCGGAAGGAAAAAAGAATCCTTACCCCTCCTTTCTTCATCCACATACTGAGCTGTTGTTTTTTACAGGAACCCAAACAAACACTGCATTGACTGATTGCCATAATTTAAATTTTCGTAACCGGTTTATCGAACTGGGGCCTGAGTTCTACCAGGCCAAGACCCCAGATCCGGTGACGGACCCCTATCTGGTTGATTTTTCCCCCTCAGCCGCACAACTGATAGATCTGGCTCCTGAAGAAGGCGGGAGCAAGGATTTTTTGGATCGTTTTGGCGGAAACTGCCCACTGGAGGGTGCCCAGCCCCTGGCTATGGCTTATTCGGGTCACCAGTTCGGTTCTTACAATCCCAGACTGGGGGACGGTCGGGGACTCTTGCTGGGAGAGATTCAGAACAAGAAACAGGAAATGTGGGATATCCACCTGAAAGGCGCCGGTCCCACCCGGTTTGCCCGGGGTTTTGACGGAAGGGCCACTCTCCAGTCTTCCATCCGCGAACATCTCGCCAGCGAAGCTTTAAATGGCCTGGGAATTCCCACCACCCGTTCGTTGGCAGTAATTGGAATCCGGGAACTGATATACCGGGAAAAACCAGCATTGGCGGCAATACTGGTGCGGATCGCCGACACACATATCCGGTTTGGTAGTTTCGAGTTTTTTCATTACACCGGGCAGGGCGAAAATGTGAAACGACTGCTGGAGTTTTGCATTCAAAATTATTACCCGGATATTGTTCAGGAAAGCGATCGGTATCAAATATTTTTTCGACGCACTATGCAACGCACCGCAAAACTTATCGCTAAATGGCAATCGGTGGGATTCATCCATGGAGTGATGAACACCGACAACATGACCATCACCGGCACCACTTTTGACTACGGCCCCTATGGGTTTATGGACCGATTTATTCCCAATCACACGCCCAATCATTCCGACACGCACGGTCGATACGCATACAACCAGCAATCCGAAATAGGTTTCTGGAATCTCAATAAATTAGCCCAACCTCTCGTCCACTTGGTTGGCCCTGAAAAACTGGAAGAAGAAATTCAACAATACCAACCGCTTTTCAATCGGTTCTACCGTGAAGAAATGGGCAAAAAACTAGGACTCGCTATTCTGGACTCGGAGTTCACGCAACTGGTTCAAAGAATGTTCCAGCTATTACAGAACCACCAACTGGACTACACAAATTTCTTCAGGTCTCTTGCGGACTACCCCGGCATTCCACATTTGGAGAACAACAATGGCAGTGATGAATTGAAGTCCTGGCTGAACCATTACCTTGAACTGGCCCAGCGCGAAGGCATAAGCCATGAAGAAAGAAAAATACAAATGGATTCCAGCAATCCAAAATTTATTTTGAGAAATCATTTGATTCAAACGGCTCTAGACAAAGCGCTCAAGGAAGCGGATTTTTCTGAAATAACACGCCTCAGAATCCTTCTGGAAAACCCCTTTCAAGACCAACCGGAAGTTTTTGAGAAATATGGAATCGACTCTGAGTATTATGCACAGGATACTCCGGAAACATTTCTTGGCCAGCAAACCAGTTGTTCCGCATAATCAAGGCAATCCCGCAGGTTGCAGAAAGGAAGCAATGATTCTGTTAGATGGAGAAATCACGGAAGTCAATACTCCCCCCAATAAAGCCGACCAGTTTCGGGAACTCACCATCTGGATACCTGAAACAGGAGAACATCTGGAACTGACGTGCTATATTCATGACATCCAAAAAGATGGCCTGGAGGAAGGGAGCAAAATTTCCATTAAAATCGAAAAGAAATTCGATGTGGACTCCCTGACCCGAGACTTATTGAAACCGCAATAAGATCGCTATCCAGCTCCTAATGACTAAAACCAACATTTATGAGCAAAACAAAAGGACTGGGTGAGTTCGAACTCATCCATCGTCTTTCTTCACGCTTAAAGTTTCGCGCATCCAATACTGTTCTGGGTATCGGCGATGACTGTGCGGTCTACCCTGTCAAATCAGGAGCTAATGAAGTCATCTCCACAGACGCGCTGGTTGAGGATATCCACTTTAAACTTTCCACAACAACTCCTGAAGCACTTGGTCGAAAAGCCTTGTCTGCGAGCCTCAGTGACATCGCGGCCATGGGGGGGACGCCCAAAAGAGTGCTGGTAACGCTTGGCATTCCGAAAAAGATTTCAGTGTCTTTTCTGGACAGGCTTTATACCGGGTTTAACTCAATATGCAATCTGTTCAAGGTGGAACTTGTTGGTGGAGATACCGTCTCTTCCCCAAAATGTTTTTTCATAAATGTTTCAATCATAGGCGAAGTAAACCCTGGACGTGTGTTCACCCGCCGGGGTGCCAGGCCGGGGGACCTCATTTTCGTAACAGGAACACTGGGAGATTCAAGTCTTGGCCTGCAACTGTTAAGCAAAAAGAAACGAGGGGCTTTTTCAAAAGATCACAAATTCCTGATTGGGAGACACCTGGACCCGACACCCAGAGTCTTAGAAGCTCGCATCCTGGCCCGTTCCAGGATAAATATTACCTCAATGATAGATATTAGTGATGGGCTGGCTCAGGACCTTTCCCATATTTGCAAAGCCTCTAAGGTAGGTGCCCGGATTCAGGAAGATCGGCTTCCCCGATCTGCAGAGTTTTCACGCACCTGCAACAGGAACCAGATTGATCCTTTTCCATTTCTTTTAAATGGAGGAGAGGATTATGAATTACTGTTTACTTTACCACCTGATGGTGTTAAAAATTTAAAAAGGCAATTTTTAAAGGCCAAAGCTCTTGTTACGCAGATCGGGGAGATCGCTCTCAAACCAAAGAAAGTATTACTTGAAAAGAGTGATGGAAGAAATGAATTTCTTCCGGAGTCAGCAGGCTTCAATCATTTTTAAATTCAATAAATTGTTTTCCCCTTCCCAGACTTGCAAATTGCCAAATCGAGTTATAGAGCACTTCGATTTACAAGCGCCAGCCAAGCTTGAGGTTTCTTAAAAATTTTGGACGATTCATTATTTACCCGTTCACTGTTACTAGTGTTTCTACTTCTGTGTTCGGCCTTTTTTTCTGC
>JAPKCW010000195.1:0-3645 GCA_028822815.1 Nitrospinaceae bacterium
CGCCCCACCCCAGTCATGCACCACCAGGGTAATGTCATTGAGCTTAAGGTGATCAGCTAGTTTTTCGAGATTGTCGATGTGCTGAGAAAGCGTGTAAGGATAGTCCTGCGGTTTATCTGATTTTCCCATCCCCATATGGTCGGGCACCACACAACGATAAGAGTCCTTGAGGCCCAGGATCAGGTTGCGGTAATAAAAGGACCAGGTAGGGTTGCCATGGAGCATGAGAAGGGGTTCGTGGCCGGAACCCTCATCGAGGTAATGATAACGCAAACGATCCAGTTGCAGACTATGCGAAGAAAAGGGATAAAGATCGGTCACCACTCAATTCCCATCATCAAGCAGTTAAGTCCGCTACCTATACCAAGTAGAGCCGCTTTGTCGCCCGTCTTTAGCACATCCTTTTCAATTCCCATGGCCAATGTCGTCGGTAATGAGGCCGAACCGGTATTGCCTAAAAATTCCAGAGTGGAAAAATCTTTTTCAAGGTCCAGTCCAATACTTTTATACATTAGTTTGCGATGACCTTTGCCAACCTGATGGCAGAATACCCGGCTTATCTCTTCATTTTTCCAGCCAAGCACTTCACGGGTACGCACCCAGGTTTTACTGGCAAGTTGGCATCCCTCCCGCATCAAAGTTTCGGAGTCGGTTTCCATCAGAGGCGACCATTCTCCACCCGCCCCGCTGTCATCACTGCCACGGCATAAATTATTGAACTGGGTTTCAGCCATAGAAACACCACCAAGCAAACGGTGGCCCTGCCTGGCAATCTTTTCATGGACCAGGATAACTCCAACAGCGGCAGAGCCAATGGTCAAGGAAGCGAAAGAGGACTTGATCTCAGACCGGGTAATATCTTTTCGAGCCAGCAAAGTTTCGATCGTGTTATTCACAAGTGGACCCCCATTTTCTCCAGCCACAACCAATCCAGCCAGAATCTGATTTTGCTCAATCATGCTGGCAATGATCGACATGCCATTGAGCACACCCAGGCAGGCATTGGAGACATCGAACACAAATGCTTCCACAGGAAGCTTCAGGTTATTATGAATTACGGAGGCCGTCGAGGGCTCCAGAAAATCTCTGCAAACCGATGCAGAAATCAGGCAACCTATTTGATTCGGGTCCACCCCTGACCGGGCAATAGCTTTTTCTCCGGCAATAGTTGCCACCTCACTGGGTAAAACTCCCTTCTCCCAGAAACGGCGCTCCTGAATACCACTCATCAACTCCAAGCGACCTTGGGGAAGTTTGAGTCGGTCATAAAGAGGGGCCAGCCTTTTTTCAATTTCAGCCGAAGTCACAATATTATCAGGCAGGTGGTAGGCCAGACTTTCGATATAAACTTTTTCAAAACGCATTTAACTCGATTCCTTGATATCCTTATTTTTGTCTTCCAGATCGGCAAACTGCATTTCATAATATTTCCGATACAACCCACTATTCGCGAGAAGGGACTCATGGGTTCCAGATTCTACAATCTGGCCTTTGTCCAAAACAATGATCCGGTTGGCGTGTTTGATCGTTGATAGACGGTGGGCTATAACAAAAGATGTCCGGTGTTCCATGAGATTATGCAGAGCATCCTGAACCAGCCTTTCAGATTCGGAGTCCAGTGCAGACGTAGCTTCATCGAGAACCAGAATCGGAGCGTTCCTTAAGAGAGCCCGGGCGATGGCAATCCTCTGTCGCTGACCGCCAGAAAGCTTGACTCCTCGTTCTCCGATGATGGTTTCGTAACCATCATCCAGGTTCGACGCAAATTGATCCACATGGGCGGCCTGGGCCGCCTCCATAATTTCATCGTGAGTGGCCTTTCGTTCACAGCCAAAAGCAATATTATTCCAGATCGTATCGTTAAATAAAAAAGTCTCCTGGGTCACCAGAGCCAACTGCCGCCTTAAAGAAGCCAGCTTGTAATCCTGAATATTTTTTCCATCAATCAAAATTGAACCGGAAGTCGCATCGAAGAACCGGAACAACAGATCCACCAAAGTTGTCTTGCCAGCTCCGCTCATGCCAACAATCGCGATGATTTCTGATTTTCGAACAGACAGGTTGATTTCATTTAAAATCATGGTGGACCGTGACGGGTAGCGAAAAGAAACATTCTTGAATTCAATTCCGTCATTGACACCTTGAAGTTCCAACTGACCTTCCTGCACCTTTTCCGCATCCTGGTCGAGAATATCGAACACCCTTTCCGCCCCTGCCAATGCGGTCTGGATATTAGTGTAGATTTTGAATAATATCCTGATAGGAGAATACATCATGAATAAGGCAACAATGAAAGCCAGGAATGTTCCCTGGCTGATTTCCTCGTTCAATACCTGGTTCCCGCCATACCACAGGATAAACGCCGCACTGATAACCCCCAATACCTCCAGCAAAGGTGAAGTAATTTCCACATACTTCACATTTTTTTTCATCACTTCAAGGTAACTGTCATTATAAAGCCTGAACTTATTTATCTCGCGGGATTCCATACCAAATGCCCGGACAATTTTTATCCCCGAAAAGGATTCCAAAATCGTGGCGTTGATATTGGCCAATATTTCCTGCCCTTTCCTAGAAAGGCGTCGCAGTTTCCGGGCAATATTGGATACTGGAATAACCATGATCGGAAATATGACCAAGGCCATCACAGCCCAGTCCCATTTCAAATAAAACACCCATATCAACAAACCCACCAGCATCACACTGTTTTGCAAAAACTCTTTCACCAGTCGCGTTACAGTGGACTGCATAACCATGACGTCATTACTGATTCGAGACATGAGTTCGCCGGTTTCATGGTCCTCAAAAAACTCAAAAGGAAGTTCGTGGATATGCACAAATAATTTTTCCTTGAATGCCACCACCAGTTCCCACGAGATTCCGAAAATGATCAGGTTTTGCGCATAAGTCAACACAGCCTTGATAACGTATAAAACAATCAGGGCCAGGGGAATCACCTTGAGCATAAAATAATCTTTTTCTACAAAGATATTATCGAAGGTTTTTTGAATAATCGGGACTGGGGAGGTCGCAATAACGCCAACAATGATCGAAAAGAAAATCGCCAGATACAAGCGGCTCGAATAAGGTTTTAAGTGAAGGAGTAAACGCTTATAAATTTGGAAGGACATTTTTCAGAGAGTGCGCTGAATAAATACGAACTGGGATTTTTCAACAGTCCCTGGAGCCACCAAACTACCGGGACAAGAGCCAGCAAAATAGAAAATAACAGGAAAAAAGCCCCTGGAATTGAATCCAATTCAATATCCAGGGGCTAAAAAAAACGTTGTTTAAACGGGGTAAAATCTAAGCCTTCACTTCTTTCTTAGGGATAAAATCTTCCAAGCCTGCGCCATTCTTGATGGCATCTTCCATCATCTTCACAGACTCTCGGATTCCCTCCTCACAGACATCCAGTGAAATATCTTTGATGTCATTTTGAGAACACCAAGCCATTACCCGGTTTTGGGTATTGTCCCGCATAAATCCCTGAGGAACACGCTCCAGCCGTTCCAAGGCTTCAGGTGACCAGTTGAAGTCATCGACATTCAATGATGCCCCTAAACTGAGGATGTCTCCTGGAATTTTTTCGCTTGAACCATTTCCATTGTCATCCTTCTTGATCTTTTCGTTCAGGATTTTGTT
>JAPKCW010000196.1:0-3641 GCA_028822815.1 Nitrospinaceae bacterium
TGCGATTTTATCTATAATTAGGTCTTTTGATTAATAATTGATGCTTGACCATTCGATATAAATTTCTAGAGAATTATTGTTCCTCGTTGAGATACACTAATAACTAAGCATTTAAATAATAATGACAAAGAAATTCCCTGCTTTCCTTTCAATAATGATAATGATGCTAAGCCTTGCCTTTGCTGATCATCATGCCGGTTCTCCATTTAACGGTAAAGACCTCAAAGGTTGGTCCACTAAAAAGAAAGCAAAAGGTAAAGATGCTTGGGTAGTTGGTGTTCCCAGCAAGTCCAAGGAAAATCCAAAAACACTAAATGCTAGTAAGGGTGGCGGAGCTATGATTAATAAGGTTTCTGGTCATGGGCAGAGCTGGGATATTTATTCTGAGAAAAAGTGGGGAGGTAAGTTTCGTATTGAGCTGGAAGTGATGGTTCCCGAAGGAGCAAATTCAGGGATTTATGTAATGGGCGAATATGAGGTTCAGGTTCTGGACAGCTATGGAAAGGCGAAGCTCGGAGGAGGTGATATGGGGGCTATTTATGGTGCTCAGCCACCGAAGGTAAACGCTTGTAAAAAACCTGGAGAGTGGCAGAAATACGTGATTGATTTCAAGGCCCCTGGTTATGATCCGACCATTGGAAAAACAAGTAATGCTAAGTTTATCAAGGTTGAACTTAACGGTCAGATATTGCACGAAAACGTTGAAATGAAGGGGCCAACTCCAAGTGGTGTAACTGGAAAAGAAGCTGCGAAGGGCCCAATTATGTTTCAAGGTGATCACGGACCAGTCGCCTACAGGAATATAAAAATTAAATCGATCTAATCTAAATTTGAACTTTAATAATAATATTTATAGAAGACTTTATATAAATTCATAACTGAACAAACCATTGATCATGCGTAATAAAACCAAACCTATGTCTAAACAATTGACTCGTCGTAAATTCATCAAATCAGCGGCCGTAACGGGGGCCGCCTCGACCCTCGGCATGCCCGCAATCGTACGGGCGCAAAATCAAAACAGTAAGCTTCAAGTCGGCTTCGTGGCCACTGGCGGTAGGGCCGGAGCACATGTCGGATTTGCTTGGAGCAATCGCAAAAAATACGGCCTGGAGTGCGTTGCCTTCGCTGAGATTGATAAGAACAGCTGGAAAAATGTTCACAATAATAACGAATGGAAAGGTGCCAAGGGTTACACCGATTGGCGGGAAATGTTCCAGAACCATACCAAGGAGCTGGATGTCGTTTTCGTGGCCACTCCTGACCACTCACATTATGCCCCCTCAATGACGGCTATCAGTAACGGTATCCACTGTTACACCGAAAAGCCCTTGGCATGGTCGGTACGTGAGGCACAAAACCTCACTAAGGCCTATGAGAAGAATACCAGCGTTGTCACCCAGATGGGTAATCAGGGACACGCCGGCAACGGATGGCGCTTAGCTTACGAATTTGTGAAGGCCGGTGCCGTTGGGGACATCAAGGAGTTCCATACATGGACCAACCGCCCGGTCTGGCCGCAGGGTGGAGATAATCCGAAGAAAATTGATGAGGTTCCTGCCAACATTGACTGGGAATCCTGGATCGGGCCCGCTCCAATGCGTCACTACACCAAGGGTGTCTACCCCTTCAAGTGGCGCGGTTTTGTGGATTTTGGTTCCGGTGCACTTGGCGACATGGCCTGCCACACCACCGATGGCATTTATTCCATCATGCGACCCGGTTATGCAGCTTCTGCAGAGCCTCTCATGATGACGGGTCCGTGCAAGGGACAATTCCCTGCAGGAATGACTCTGAAAGTCGATTACCGTGCTACCAAGGAAACTCCCGCATTCACCACTTACTGGTATGAGGGAAAGAAAAAGAACGGTAAGGACAATATGCCGGAAACCCCTGAAGAGTTGAAATCCGAGGGCCGGAAATTGCCACGTACCGGCAATCTTATCATCGGCACCAAGGGAAAAATGCTGGTTACCGGTGATTACTGGAACAGCCCACGGATCATTCCCGAAAGTCGTCAGAGAGAATTCGGCAAGCCTAAGCAACTTCTTGAGCGCTCACCCGGACACCATGATGAATTCATCATCGCCTGCCGAGGTGACAAGCCGAGAGAGTACAGCCAGTCGAACTTCAGCTACTCCGGGTTCATGACCGCAAACATTCAGCTGGGTAATCTCTGCGCGCGTGCAGGCAAGAAAATCGAGCTCAATGAGGCTGGAGTGGTTACCAGCGATCCCTCAATCAACGAGCTGGCATGGCGCGTGCCCCGCAAGGGTTGGGACGCACTGAAGACGAATATCTAGCTTTTTTCTTTAGGAAAAATAAACCGGTGTGCGTTCAGGCGCGTGCCGGTCAAAACAAAACACCCGGGTCAATATTGATCCGGGTGGTTTGTTTTGCGGACCTCTTCTCCCGAGTGAGGATTAACGCCCGGATCGTCTAAGCCAGGCTTCTCTGGCTCTTTTCAAGATTTCTATTTCTTTTTGACTGATTTTGGTTGGAGGTTTTCTGGTATTAACGAACGGATTATTTGCCCCGAATTTTCTCCATGGACCATATGGAATTTCATGTAATTCAGCAAATCTCCAATCACAATTATTATCATTTCCAGTTATTCCAAGAAAGTCGCGTACGGCAGGTGATAGATCAATCCCTGCCTTACTGTTGTGACGAGTCTTTGGACGTGATCCTCCAAAGACATAGGACCAGTCATCTGTTTCGAAAGGACCAACATCAGACCACTGAGCACAACAGACCTTTCCTTTGTAATGTATAGCAACCCACCTTCCATCACATACGCTCTGACCTTCTTTTTTGAATGTTCGACCGAACCAAGGGATTACACGTTTAGCGCTTTGTTTTGTTTTTTTGTAGTTGATCCGATCATTATATGGCAATGCCACATAAAATGGATTGAGTTTAGGGATGAATTTTTTAGGTCTATAATCTCTCGTCCGATTAGCTGAATTAGGGTCATCGTAGCCTCCGTAGTTTTCCATCCACTTAGGGTCCCAGGAACTTGCAATATTATGTCGAGGGTTATTGGCGGTTGCCCGTTCTCCTACCCAGAATATGGTAGAAGTGATGTTTCTGTGCCATGGATATGAGGGAGATATGGATCGGGATTTTGTGGGGGCGTAGGTGCGTGGTGTGTTCCCTTGACCTTTTGTTTTTTCTAAGACTGGGACTGATAGAAAGAACAGGGAAGTTATAAGAATTAACTGTCCTTGCATTTTGCTGTTTGTAGAGATTGTTTTGAAATTACGCGATTTGTGGAGCAAGCGGTTTTTCAGAACTTGCTTTAGGTGCTTTGAGTTCTGGATTCGGTTCTTGAGGACTCATCCCTAGTTTTTTTAATAACTTCATATCCTGAACAGTTTGCGGATTGGTTGCCGTTAGCAATTTGTCTCCGTAGAATATTGAATTAGCTCCAGCAAAAAAACAGAGCGTTTGAGCTTCTTCACTTAACGCTGAACGGCCAGCGGATAATCTTATTTTAGCATTAGGTACCGCAATTCGTGCACATGCGATGGTGCGAACAACAGCAAACGTGTCCACAGGTTCGGCCCCTTCTAGAGGCGTTCCAGGCATTGGCATCAGCTTGTTTATAGGGATGCTTTCTGGAGAAGGATTGAAGTTTG
>JAPKCW010000197.1:0-3639 GCA_028822815.1 Nitrospinaceae bacterium
TCGGGTCGTAGTCCGAGAAGGGCGGAAAAGGGTACGGTCAGCCATCCCAGCAGGATTTGCGCGGAAATGTTTTGTCCGAATGATTCAGCGAGCGCCAGATCCAACAAAGCTTCCAGCCCGAGTACCACGATCAATACGGTGGCGATTCCCACAGCCATTTTAACACCTTGCGATCCTCCTGTTAACAATGCGGCCATGAAATTAGAGGATTTTTCGGTATCCGTATCGGTCTGCGGCAATTTCCCCAGGGTTTCCGGTATCTTCTGCTCGGGCAGTGAAAGTTTGCTGGCGATAACGGCGCAGGGGATAGATATCAAGGACGCGGAAATCAGATGGCCCGCGATTTGGGGGAAAATATCGTGCAGGGCGATGATATAAATTCCCATAACAGTGCTGGCCACTGTTGCCATCATGCAGGTCATCAGGGTGAGCAGTTCGGAACGGGTCATCTTCATGAGGTAAGGCTGAATGGTCAGGCCCGATTCGATTCCAACAAAAATATTTGCGGCGGCGGATAAGGATTCTGCTCCAGACAGGGCCAATAGGCGGTAAAAGATGCGGGCGAAAAATCGGACCACAGCCTGCATGATTCCCAGGTAGTACAGTCCGGAAATTGCCGCAGAAAAGAAAATTACTGAGGGGAACACCTGAAAAGCAAGGATGAATCCTATTGAGGCGGAGCCATCTGGCATGGTTTGCCCCGGGCCGAGGGCAAGAGGCCCAAAGAGGAACAGTGCTCCTTTTTGGGAAGCGGTGAGGATGGCTACCAGCACATCATTGCCCCACTGTAAAGCGGACCGAGACCAGGAAACCCAAAACGTTAGTACCCCTAAAACCCAGGCCAGCACCACGCTACCCATGATGGTTTTTACATTGATCTTTTGCCGACTGCCGGTAGCCCAGGCAATGAAAGCCACCAGAAAAAACCCGGTAAGTGAAATTAAACGATAAATGTTTTCATCCATGATGTGAGAATGTGGGGTTCGTTAATGGGTGACAAAAATGGTACCGGACCCGAATCATGTTTTTGGGATGGGGGAGGGATTCGGGTTCTTGGAATTCTGCAAATGGGATTGGGCTCATGAGTCCATTTCCATGATTGATATGAGGCCTACAATTTTTCCGTTTTGGGTTACGGCGTAATGCCGGAGCTTATTTTCCACCATCTTTTGCCGTGCTTTTTCCACGGAAGTGTTTGCATCAAGAGAGAGAATGGGTTTTGACATAACGGTGGAAACGCTGACCTTAGCAGGGTCAATATTTTTTTCCAGTAACTTTATAAGATCGGCTTTGGTGAAAATGCCTGTATATTCTCCCAGATCTTTTATGAGTAACACGTCTACTCTTTGAGAGGACATTTTCTGTACTGCTTCCTCCAGATTGGTATCCGGGTGGACAGAATGCACGGTCTGCATGATTTCCAGGATTTGCTTATCAGACATTTATTGTTCCCCAGTTCTGTTTTTTTCCGGACAACTCAATTGGGCACTAGATTACCATTAACATGAATTTTTGAAAGTATATATAATATTGATTATGGAGATATCCTTTCTGTATTGGGCAGGATATTATACTAGGAACTATCTACTCATTTTTTGAGTAAAACGAAGCTTTGAAAAAGAGATATTTCATTATTTTACTGTGGTTTTTTGTGGCCGGGTTATTTTATCTTTGCCTGCAATCGATTGACTTGGATCGGGCATGGATCGAATTTTCCCGGGCGGACCCTTTCTGGTTATTTGCGGCTGTTTTTTTCAACGCCTGCATTTTAGGGGTTTGGAGTTCGCTCTGGTATTTGCTCCTGCCAGAAAAATGTTCAGTTCCTTTTTCCAGGATATTTCAAGCCAACTCCTATATGTCTACATCCTGCAATACCATTCCCTTCCCGGGGGGGCATGCGGTGGGAGTTGTGGCTTTGGCCCGAAGAGCTGAGGTGGGGCACTCGGTAGCCCTGTCAGTATTGGCACTTGATCAGCTCATGGAAGGTTTCGCTAAAACTTTTGTTCTGACTTTGGTGGTAATTTTTGTTCCCCTGCCGGAGCCAGTGGGGCAGGCAATTCTGATTTTTGTCGTTGTTATTGGCTTTTTTGCTTCCATCATGTTTTACCTTGCCCATAAGCAACCACGCGTTAAAGAAGGCACAATATCTTTTATAGACAAGATCAGGAAATTTGTGTCACGTTGGTCCGTTCATCTGGAAATTTTAAGGGATGTACGAATTTTCAGTTTTGGTCTTCTGTTGGCTCTTTTAATGATGTTTGTCCAGACTCTGGGAATTTGGGCCGTCCAAAAAAGTCTGGGCCTTGATCTGCCTTTCTGGGCTCCCATACTGGTCATGGGTGCGTTGAACCTGGTGACAGTCTTGCCTATTACCCCCGGAAACTTTGGCATTTACGAAGGAACTGCTTTCCTGGCCTATCAATTTTATGGGCTTTCCTCCGAGTTGGCTTTAAGCCTGGCTTTTCTGCAACACCTTTGTTTTCTGATCCCCATGGTGGGATCGGGTTATCTGGTTCTTTTGTTTCTGACTTCTGCTCAAAAGCAAAGCCTGTCAGAAGAAAAATGGGTTCCCGACGAAACTTAGTAGGGCTTTCCAGCGCAACGAAAATAAACGGATAACGTAGATCGTCTCACCCATTTTTTCATTAATTGTCCTTAAAATGTTTGAAATTTAACCTGTTATTTTTTCACACTTGGGTAGTGACCTGTAAGAAATGAACCCATTAATGCGGGGTCACGATTCGCCTTGGATTGATAAACGCTCCTTAAAGTTAGGCTCGCAATGTTTTTGATGTTATACTCCGCTCCTAATAACAGGGTCGCGGGTGTCGGTGTGAAACGGTATATGAGCCTCTTGACTTGATTCGTCAACACAACGGATTAAAGGCTTATTCTGATTTTGCGCGCTAAAAAACTTGGCAGAAATTCGGGCTCAGGTGAAAATTGGGAAGGTTTGTTGGGGGACTTGATTGGCCTTGCCGCTAAAAATGTTGGAGGTTACTTGTTATGGCAGAGGGAAAAGTAAAGTGGTTTAACGATAGTAAGGGTTATGGGTTTATTGAGTCTAGTGACGGAGAAGATTGTTTCGTCCATTTTTCTGAAATTCAAGGGGACGGTTTTAAGACCCTTACAGAGGGCCAGGCGGTCGAGTTCGAGAAGAGCATGGGTCAAAAGGGGCCTCAAGCATCCAAAGTAATACCCAAATAAATTTTGTTTGAGATTAAAAACCGGTGGAGATTTTACTCTGCCGGTTTTTTTGTCAATTTTCATTGCATAAACAAGTTAGCTTCTCCGTATTGCCAGGGGGTCGGATAGGTCCTCTCACCTACTGCAAAAGTTTACTCTGAGTCCGCAAACACTACGAATTTTCTGCCAGCACTTTTTCCACCTGCTCCCAAACCTTGTCCACCGTTATGCTTCTTAAATGGAATTCCCCCGGATCCAATTGCTCAACATGATCTTTTCTCTCAAGATCAATTGTTATGGCCCGGCATAAATGATCAGGAATTTCAAGCGGGCCAGAACTGATTGGGCAGTAGGTTCCAAAAAGGGCCACAATAGGGGTTTTCATGGCAAACCCGATATGCATGGGGCCTGTGTTGGCAGTTACCATGAGCCTAGCTTTCGAGATAATGTTAG
>JAPKCW010000198.1:0-3613 GCA_028822815.1 Nitrospinaceae bacterium
AACTGATGCCCTTTATTATTTCCTGATCCTCGCGGTAATGAAAATGCACATCGTCGAACTCAACTTTGCCATCTATATGGGGCAGGGGTTTGGCGTTGGTGATGTCGCTGACTTCCCCTTTCATGTCGAGAATTTCAAAGACGCGTTTGCTGGCACCAATGCCTTCCTGCACGCGTGCATACAGGCGCGCAAAGCTTCCCATCGGCCCGGCTATGATGGTGGCGTATAGAATGAAGGCGATGAGTTCGCCGGGACTGATGGCCCCCAGAATCACTTCCCGTCCGCCATACCAGAGCAGGATGAGTGAGGTGGAAAAGGCGATGAAACCAATGCTGGGGCCAAAAAAGGAAGAGATGATGACGCGTTTTTTAGCGGCTTGGAAACTGTCTTCCATGGCTGTGCCGAAACGTTCGCTTTCCAGTTTTTCCCGGACAAACGATTTCACGATCTGGATGCAGGAAATATTTTCTTCCAGAATGGTTGTGGAAACCGCCAGCTTGTCCTGAATTTCGGTCGAGAGTTTTTTCAGCTTGCGTCCAAAGGTGCGGGCGAATAACACAAGAATCGGGGCCAGCACCAGTATCAGTCCGGTCAGCTTCCAGTTCATATAAGTAATAATGATGATGCCGCCAAACAGGCGGATGGATTGCTGCAGCAGCGTGGCGGGCAGGTCGGTGACGATATTTTCGATGGTGGTGATGTCGTTGGTCATGCGCGAGACAATTTCCCCGGTGCGCCGTTTGACGAAAAAACTGAGCGAAAGCGTGTGAAGATGCCGAAAAAGTTTTATGCGAAAATCGGTGATGGCCCGTTTTTCGGTCAGGTCAAACAGGTAATTGTGCGCCGTGGAAAAGATGAGCTGGATCAGGAACAGTGCGGCGATGCTGAATGTAAGGCTGTTCATCAAGGCCATGTCTTTTTCAACCATGACAACATCCACTAGCTTTTTGATGTACAGCGGTACCGCAAGATTGGTCAAGGAAGCTATGACCAGAAAGATCGCACCCAGGATCAATGCCGTTTTGTAAGGCTCAAGTAATGTCAGCAGGCGTTTATAGTTATTCATACGAGTATAGTTTTTGCATTTGAATTAGGACACTGTATCATAAAATTTTTTCCACTGGCGATCCGCCGGAGGCAGATAGCAATAACTTTTTTTGGCGAGCAAAGAGTTGTCTCGGCTTAATGAGCTATTGCTGGTCTATTCCTTACAAATAGAGAATCCCAATAGAAAGAGCGAAGAGTTTTGCCGACTAAACTAGCCATCATTTTTTCGGACATCAAGATCCAGCACACGGTATTTGCCCTGCCGTTCGCAGTGATGAGCGCGTTTCTGGCCGCAGGTGGCATGCCGGAAATAAAAAAACTGTTGTGGATCATCGTTTGCATGCTGGGAGCAAGAAGTGCGGCAATGGCATTCAACCGCATTGTCGATGCCCGGTTTGATAAGGAAAACCCGCGCACCAGGGACAGGGCACTTCCTTCAGGAAAGATCAATGTTGGCAATTACGCCGTGTTTCTTGTCGCTTCTTCCGCCTTGTTTATCTTTTCGGCCTGGATGCTGAACTCGCTGGCGTTTTATCTTTCGCCCGTAGCTTTGGCCATCGTATTTTTTTATTCTTTGACCAAACGTTTCACCGCGTTTTCGCATTTCTGGTTGGGACTTGCCATCTCTATCGCTCCGGTCGGGGCCTGGGTCGCCATTCGCGAAGAAATTTCTTTCACCTCATTATTGTTGGGAGCGGCAGTGGTTTTCTGGTTGATTGGATTCGACATTCTTTATTCCTGCATGGATATCGAGGCGGATAGGATTAATCGACTGCATTCTATCCCCGAGCGGTTTGGTGTTGAAACGGCGTTGAAGATGGCCCTTGCCTCGCATGCGGTGATGGTGGTTTTTTTGCTGGTCTTATTGGAACCCACAGTTCTCTTGGGATGGGTTTATCTGGCTGGGGTAGTGCTGGTGGCGGGTCTATTGGTTTATGAGCATTCGCTGATCAAAAAGGATGATTTGTCGAAGGTGAACATGGCTTTCTTCAACGTCAACGGTATCATCAGTGTCGGGCTTATGATTTTTGTTATCGTTGATTGCGTTTGGGTGTAAATACTTTTTTATCTTTTTCCTTAGCCGGTAAAAAACAATATGCAGATCTCTGCCAAACAATTAGGGCGCTAACCTTTTAATGCCTTATGATTTAAGGAGTTAAATTATTACAGGAGTTTGGGCATGAACCTTGCTAATACAATATCGCAAGGCGCAAGGCATTGATGTTTTATCCGAATCAGGAGAAGGTGGGTTTTCTTACAAAGAGTAGAAATTATTTGCTGTGTGTTTTGCGCCTCTGGGAATAGATAGGTTATAATGCGCAACTTCTCATCGTCAGGATTTTTGGAGTTCTAAAGATGCTTTTTGAGTTTGAAGATTCAACATTGCAACCTATTTATGAAAAAGTAAATTCAGGGACCCGTCTTTCCTATGACGATGGGGTCACCCTTTGGAAGACCCACGATCTATTGGGTGTGGGATATATGGCTAATATGGTCCGGGAAAAATTAAATGGGAACAAGACCTATTTCATTCACAACCGGCATATCAACCCGACAAACGTTTGTGTTCTGAGTTGCCAGTTTTGTGCCTTTGGGGTCAAGGCCGATCATCCCCATGCTTATGAAAAGTCATTGGAGGATATTTTTTCGGATGCTGAAAAATATAATGGAGGAGAAGTCAGTGAATTTCATATCGTTGGTGGACTCCATCCTGATTATCCGTTTGAATATTATCTCGACCTATTAAAGGGATTGAAAGAACGCTTTCCGTTGGTTCATATACAGGCATATACAGCCGTGGAATTGGAATACCTTGCTCGTCTGGCAAATCTTCCTATAAAAGAAACCCTGGAAATTTTAAGGGATGCGGGTTTGGGCTCTATTCCTGGGGGTGGCGCTGAGGTTTTCGCAAAACGAGTGCGTCGTAAAATTTGCGGAGACAAGATAACCGGTGAGGAGTGGTTGCAGGTTCATGAGATAGCTCACCTTGCTGGATTAAAAAGTAATGCCACCTTGCTGTATGGACATTTGGAAACCGCAGAAGAAAGATCGGATCATCTAGTGCAACTGCGGGAATTGCAGGACAGGACTCATGGGTTTGTGACATTCATTCCGTTAGCATTTCATCCAGAAAATACCGTGTTGGATTTTTTAAAAACCACACCGGGGCAATTGGATCTCAGGGCGCTGGCGGTTTCAAGATT
This sequence comes from Nitrospinaceae bacterium, assembly GCA_028822815.1. Classification (GTDB taxonomy): domain Bacteria; phylum Nitrospinota; class Nitrospinia; order Nitrospinales; family VA-1; genus LS-NOB. Next base: position 3,252 of record JAPKCW010000198.1, read on the forward strand.
GATGTTGGATAATTTCCCACACATAAAAGCCTTCTGGATCATGATTACCCCTAGAATAGCCCAGTTGGCTCAGTCTTTTGGTGCGGATGATATGGATGGAACGGTTGTCGAAGAGAAGATCATTCACGCCGCCGGCGCCGCTACGGATCAGGTTTTTCACAAGGATCAAATCATTCACATGATCACGGAGTCAGGAAGAAAGCCGGTAGAGCGGGATACTCTGTATGAAAACGTTAACGAGTTAGAGGTGGAAAGCGCATATTAGAATGTAAAGTTCGCAGACAGAAAGATATATTTTTATATGACACCTCTAATCAATAAAGACGGTCTTCCCGTTACTAATAATGCCAAAGCGATTCATG
>JAPKCW010000022.1:0-16066 GCA_028822815.1 Nitrospinaceae bacterium
GGTAAAAGCTGATGACTTCATTCAAATTGCCCCATCCGGAAAAGAATAACCGACCTACTTTGACTGTGCCGCTTCCTGACTCATAGACAAAGGACTTGGAATGATTCCGTTCAAATCCACTGGGAACGGGAATGTCTGCAAAAGGATAGGCTGATTCAGGAGGGGGCGGTGGGGGGGGAGGTGTTTTGGCTGTCATTTCTTCCCACGTTGCGCAACCAGACACGAATAACCAAACTCCAAATAATGAAAACAGGAATAGTCGTTTAATCATTTTATGCTATGCCTCCTCCTAAATAGACCACCAGCAAGCCTGTCATCATGAGACAAAAACCGATCACCCTCAAGGTGCCCTGAGGTATTTCCGGAATTTTGCGTGCAAAGGACTTGACCTGTTCCGGAAAACAAAAATAAGGAATCCCTTCAAAGACCATCATCAAACCCACGGCGGACAAGAACAGACTCATAACTTATACCAAAGTTAGTAACAGGAAAAATCAGAAGAAAAAGAACGTCCTTTCTGTGAAAAACGTGACTCTTTCCGTTGATTAAGTAGAAGGCTCAATAATTTTGACCGGTTATTTCGGTTGGTCGGCTTGAGGGACAGGTCAGTGCGAAAACCCATAGCCGATTATCTTTTATCTCATAAAGCGAGTCAATATATAATTAGTTTGGAGAAGGGTGTGCAAAAGTGGGTTCAGCAGGTTCTATCTAAGGGTTTTGAGGTTGTAAATAAAGGAAAAAGCATTATATAATTACCAAGAATCCATTATTAGAGGCCTGCAAAATTAATTTAAATTAATTTTTTGTTAACCGAAAATTAATAGCCAAAGTATTAAGCTTTATATTATTTGACCGTTCCTTATTAAGAGCCTGGGTTGTTTCCTGGGGGCTTCTTTTTCCGTTGTGGAAATTCACTTTTGATTGTTTGTCCAATTGAGGATTAAAAAATATGTTTAAATCTTTTGTCCATCGTGCCCCTTCACTGGTTTTTGTGTTTTTACTTCCTTTTGGACTGGTTGTTTCTCCAGGGACCCTTTTTGCGTTAAGCAGTCATACCCAGCCACTTGCGAGTAATATATTTGTCGAAATTGCAAAAAAGCAAAACCCCGCTGTGGTTAATGTGAGCACCAAGGCCAAGGCAGAGACCGCACATAAAAATTTCCGTGTTCCTCGGCCCGGCCCTGGGCAGAACAAGTCTCCTGATCCCTTTCGTGATTTTTATGACCGTTTTTTTGGTGAGCGCCCGAACCAAAGGCCAAAACGGGGTATGGGTTCCGGATTCGTGATTGACAAGGAGGGTCATATCCTGACCAACTACCATGTGATAGAACAGGCAGATGAAATTGTGGTGATCCTTGATGACAATGGGACTGAAAAAGAATACACCGCTACCTTGGTGGGTTCGGACCCCAAAACCGATATTGCCTTGATTAAAATCAACCGCGAATCGGGGGATAATAAGGACTTTCCTTTTTTGAGGTTAGGCAGCTCCGAAAACCTGGAGGTGGGGGAATGGGTGGTGGCCATTGGTAATCCTTTTGGTCTCAGCCACACCGTTACGGTGGGTGTGGTGAGTGCGTTGGGGAGAAGCATTGGTGCGGGTCCCTATGATGAATTCATTCAGACGGACGCTTCTATCAACCCGGGTAACAGTGGTGGGCCACTTATCAATATCGAAGGAGACGTGATTGGGATCAACACTGCTATCATTTCAGGGAATACCGGCGGAAATGTAGGAATTGGGTTTGCGATTCCCATTGATATCGCCAAGGGAATTTTAAAGGACCTGAGAGAAAGAGGAACCGTTACCCGTGGCTGGTTGGGAGTCATGATTCAAAAAATCACCCCTGATCTGGCAAAATCTTTTGGCCTCAGCCAAAGTGAGGGGGCTCTTGTCGGCGATGTGATTCCCGATGGCCCAGCTGCCAAGGGAGGGGTAAAACGTGGGGATGTTATTGTCATGTTTGACGGTCAGCAGGTCAAGGATATGGAAGACCTTCCCAAAATTGTTGCCGCAACACGCCCGAACTCCGTGGTAGATGTGGAGGTGATTCGTGATGGTTCCCGGATGACGCTTAGCGTTAGCATAGAATTATTGGAAGATTCGCAGGAAACGGTAGTGGCCAAGGCCGATCCTCTGGGCCTTCAGGTTCAGGATATTACTGAGGAGTTGGCACAAAGCCTGAAATTGGAAAGTGTGGAAGGAGTGTTGGTTTCCGATGTGACTGCCGGAAATGCCGCCGCAGAAGCGGGTATCCGTCGGGGTGATGTCATTTCGGAAATGAACCGCTCCATTGTCAAAGACATGCGGGACTACCAAAACCTCATGGCCTCTGTGCAAAAGGGCTCGTCCGTCCTATTTCTGGTCAAGCGGGGAGGGAGTACCATATATATTGCCGTCAAAGTTGAGTAGGGCTTTGCTCTTCACTTATTTATCCTGCTTTATCGTGCGCATTCCCTCAAGATGGTTCTGGGTTATTTTTGTGTTTGCCGTGATGGGGCCACCCTTGGCTTTTGCGGATGAACGCTATAATCGCAGAACCCCTCTTGTCCGGGCAGTAGAAAAAGTCAGCCCGGCTGTTGTGAATATTTACACAACAGAAATTTCCCGGTCAGCGCGGAATCCCTTCAGAGGTTTTGGCAACAACCTGTTTGACCAGTTCTTCAAGGATTTCCTTCCTCCCACCGCAAGCCAAAAGCGTAGTCTGGGTTCAGGGGTTCTTATCAATGGTGAAGGATTTATTCTCACCAACGAACATGTTATTGCCAAAGCTGCGAAGATCCATGTCGTCCTGAGTGACAAACAGGAGTTCGATGCCAGTGTCATCGGCTCGGATATCAAATCTGATTTAGCAATCATCAAGATTAACTCAGGCAAGCTCCTGCCTTATATTGAAATGGGCAGGTCCGATGATTTAATGGTCGGTGAACAAGTGCTGGCCATTGGTAACCCTTTTGGTTTGCGACACACAGTCACGACAGGAATCATTAGTGCATTGAACCGCAACATTCGGGCTGGAAAAAACAAGGTGTATAGCGACTTCATTCAGGTCGATGCCTCGATCAATCCGGGAAACAGCGGTGGGCCTTTATTGAACATCAATGGCTCCCTGATAGGAATCAATACGGCCATCTTCCAAAAAGCAGAGGGAATTGGTTTTGCTATTCCCATCGACCATGCCAGGCGGATTGTTGATGAACTGATCCATTATGGTAAAGTCCGACGTGGCTGGCTGGGGGTTTCCGTGCAGGAGTTGGACACCCAGCTTTTGCGCCATTTTCAGTTGGACCGGCAAAAAGGGGTTCTCGTTGTTGGTGTCGCCGATAGAAGTTCGGCCGGGAAAGCCGATTTGAAACGCGGAGATATCATCATTGCGATCGATGATTATGAGGTGAGAGACAAATCGGACTTCCGGGGCCGTATGGCTTCTTATACGGTCGATAGTGTTATCCGGTTTTCCATTTTGCGGGATGGCAAAATGATAGAACGGAAGGTTCGCGTGACATCCATCCCAAAAGGTTATGTCAAGGAATTCACCCGAAACTGGCTCGGCTTGCAAGTCCAGGAGAACAGTGAGCGTTTTGCCCGAGCCAACAGGCTGATGGCTTCCAAGGGAATGGTTGTCATGGAAGTGATTCCCAACAGTGCGGCCGGGAAAATCGGTATCAATCCTGGTGATATCATTCGGCAAATGAACCAGAAGCGTGTGGACAGTGAAGAGGATTACAATAAGGCCGTTGCGGATATGAATAATCCGGATCGTATTTTGCTCTTGGTCCAGCGTGGACGGCAGGGGTATTATGTGACCCTGGAACCCTGATAAAAAATTCCCTTTTTCTATGACGGCAAAACAGGAAATCGAGACTCTCAAACAGTCCATCCATCAGTACGATTCCCTCTACTACATCAAAAACTCCCCAACCGTTTCTGATCAGGAATATGATGCTCTTCTTCGCCGTCTGGAAGAACTGGAAGCCGCTCACCCCGAATACGTTACTCTCGACTCTCCCACACAGCGAGTGGGCGGTAAAGTAGATGAACGTTTTAAAGCGGTCGTGCATCCGGTTCCCATGCTCAGTCTCGACAATACCTACAATGTGGATGAGCTGCGGGCGTTTCATCAGAGAGTGCTCAAAGGTCTCCCGGATGTTCCTGAAGACGCCATTGAATATGTGGTGGAGTTGAAGTTCGATGGCCTGGCTGTGGCGCTCACCTATGAAGACGGTTTGCTGGTGAGTGGAGCCACCCGTGGCGATGGCCTGCAAGGGGAAGACATCACGGCGAATTTAAGAACCATACGTTCAATCCCTTTGAAAATTGATACGGAGCCCTTTCACCACATCGAACTGCGTGGTGAAGTTTTTATGCCGAAAAAAGAGTTTGAACGCATTAACACTCAGCGGGAGGCGGAAGGGGAAACGCCCTTCGCTAACCCCAGAAATGCCGCCGCCGGAGCGTTGCGCCTGCTTGACCCTGCTATCACGGCAGAGCGCAGGCTCGACATATTTATTTATGGCGTAGGTTTTCTCGATGCCAATCCTTTTCAGACCCATTATGAATTGCAGGAAAAATTGTCGACATTACGATTTCCTATCAATGAACACAACCGGCTGTGTAAAGACTTTGAATCGGCACTCGCCTTGATTGAGGAGTTTCGAGATAAGCGCAAAGAGCTCGATTATGAAGTGGATGGCCTGGTCATTCAGTTAAATTCATTGGCTTACCGCAAGAAGCTGGGGACGACTTCCAAGTTTCCCCGCTGGGCGGTAGCCTACAAGTATGAAGCGGAACAGGCCATGACCGAAATTTTGGATATTGTTTGTCAGGTGGGCAGGACAGGCTCTATCACTCCTGTCGCCGAGTTACACCCCGTGTTTGTTTCGGGGTCCACTGTTAGCAGGGCGACCTTGCACAACGAAGATGAAATTAAACGCAAAGACATCCGCGTTGGCGATAAGGTGGTGATTGAAAAAGCCGGTGAAATTATTCCCAAAGTGGTCCGGGTAATCGAATTTTCCGAGAAGACAGGTAAGAGGGGAAGACCCTTTAAGATGCCCGCAGTTTGCCCCGAATGCCAGGCTCCCATTTACCGTGCGGAGAGTGAAGCGGTTTGGCGTTGCGTGAACAGTGCTTGTCCTGCGCAGTTAAAAGAAAGACTTAAGTATTTTGCTTCCCGCAAGGCGATGGACATTGACCATCTTGGCCCGGCAGTGATTGAGCAGTTGGTTGATTCGGGACGGGTCAAAAACTTTTCTGACCTTTATACTCTGCAAAAAGATGAAGTGGCTTCTCTCGAGCGTTTAGCGGATAAGTCGGCGCAGAACCTGATCGAAGAAATTGAAAAAAGTAAGTCCGCTGGACTTTCGCGGTTCCTGCATGCTTTGGGAGTACGTCATGTGGGGCAACGCACAGCGATCATTCTGGCCCGGAGATTTCGATCTCTTAAGAGATTGCAAGAGACCAGCTATGACGAACTGGAAAAGGTTGATGAAATAGGGCCTGTCATTGCCGAAAGCTTGAGAACATTTTTGGATCGGGACACCAATCGGCAGGAAATTGAGCGTTTGCGCAAACGGGGTATCCTTATGGAAGAACAGGGAGATGCTCCCGAAAGTGGTGGCTTGCTCGAAGGCCGGCAGCTTGTTCTTACAGGAACCTTGTCACAATTCACCCGTGAGGAAGCCAAGGAGAAAATACAATCCCTTGGAGGGCGAGTCACCGCAACGGTTTCCAAAAATACCGATTATTTGGTGGCGGGAACCTCAGCCGGATCGAAACTGGAAAAAGCCCGCAAACTGGGTATCACAGTATTGGATGAAGAAGCGTTGCAAAAATTAATGGAGAGCCGCCACTAGGCCCGGCGAGCCGCCGGTGGCAATGGGCAATAGCTTTATCTGGTTAGCAATCGTATTTCTCGGCTCAACGAGTCCTTGCCAGTTCTCTCCCACGGGAGTGGGGTCGTCTGCGTGGTGGACGTCCGGTGTGTGGCCTTCTGTTATCCGGTTTTGCTTTGGGTGGGCCGCGTCGCTTTCTGCGGGGAGGTGTGCCTTCTTTTTCTTCCAGAAATAATCCTTCCTCAGGCCAGGCTACAGGAATTTTATCTTTCAGGTAATCTTCGACCCGGTCCAAATGCTGGGCGAAGTCTTCACAGCAAAGGGTGATCGCCGTACCCTTATTTCCGGCCCGTGCGGTTCTGCCTATACGGTGGACATAGTCTTCCGCGTCCTGGGGTAAATCATAATTGATGACATGCGTGATATTGTCGATGTGCAGTCCTCGGGAGGCTACATCGGTGGCGATGAGGATATCCAGTTCGCCCTCTTGAAACTTTTCCAATACCTTGATTCGGGCTCTCTGGTGAAGGTCGCCACTGATTTGTCCGGCGTTGAATCCGTTATGGTTCAATTTCCACTCAAGAATTTCGCATTCAACTTTGGTATTGGAAAAAATCAGGACTTTTTCTCCTGCCTCTTGTTTCATCAAACCCAGAAGAAGGTTAAACTTTTCATGTTGTCCAACGTGATAGAGGATCTGGGTGACCTCGTCCACCACTGCTTTTTCCGGCTCGATAGCTACCCGGACCGGATTATTCATATGCTCGTAACACAACTCCATAACCCGGTGGTTGAGGGTTGCTGAAAACAGCATGGACTGGCGTTTGTCGTAGGGAGGACAGGCGCGGAATAAATAACGCAGGTCGGCAATGAAACCCATATCAAACATGCGGTCGGCTTCATCCACAACCAGAACTTCTACCCTTTTCAAACTGAAGAATTTCTGCTTGTAAAAATCGATCAACCGGCCCGGTGTGGCAATGAGGATATCCACCCCCGCCTTGATCTGGTTTCTTTGTTTGTCATAATCCACTCCCCCGATCACACAAACCGTGCGGAACTGACAATGTTTGCCCAGAAGCAGGGCATCTTTTTCGATTTGCCTTGCCAACTCGCGAGTAGGGGCAATAATCAACGCCCGGGGGCCAGCTTTTCCTTTCGCTGCAGACGGAGGGGTACTTTCTAACAGCCGGGTGAACACGGTGATTAAAAATGCCGCAGTTTTTCCCGTTCCGGTCTGGGCCTGTCCGGCCAAGTCCTTTTTCCCAAGGGTGATCGGCAGAGACTTGCTCTGAATAGGTGTGCAGGTTGTAAACTTCGCGTCGCGAACGCCTTGTAAGACCTGCTCCGGCAAGGGCAGGGATTCAAAAATCAAAAGTTCCAAAAGATGCTCCGGGCGGGCAATTCTCACATCGGCGCGTGAGGGTTAGAGCCTTTATTTTCAAAAGGTTAAAAATCATTATTGACGATCGGGGTTATTATGAGGGGCTGGCCCTTGATTTGCAACTCAAATCTCATTTTACTTGACTTTGCAAGGGGCAAAATGGTTAAATCACGTTCAATTTTTATTCCGGTAACAACCTCGATTGTAAGCCCGCCTGGTCTTGATCTCAAAGAGTTTCCCTTTGATTTTCAATGGTTTTATTGCGATAAGGGGATAAACCGGAAACTTGGAATAAGGTGATTTTGTGATTCAACACGATGTAGTGGTTGTTGGTGCTGGTCTTGCGGGGATGCGTTCCGCTTTGGAAGTATGCAAGGAGCTGGATGTTGGCATGTTGACCAAAGTGTATCCCTCTCGGTCGCATTCCGGTGCGGCGCAGGGGGGTATTGCCGCTTCACTGGGGAACTCGGAGCCGGATAGTTGGGAAGAACATATGTACGACACCGTCAAGGGTGGCGACTTTCTCAGCGATCAGGATGCGGTAGAAGAGTATGTCAAAGCGGCTCCCAGAGTCATCTATGAATTAGAACATATGGGTTGCGTTTTCAGCCGCACACCCGATGGGAAAATCGCCCAGCGCAGTTTTGGCGGGCATTCGAAACCGCGTGCTTGTTTTTCCGCCGACCGCACCGGACATGCTATTTTGCATGCCCTTCATGAACAGCTCATGAAGAATGCGAAATCCGTAAAAATTTATAACGAGTGGTACATGCATGCCCTGATTGTCGATGGCGACCGTTGTAACGGTGTGGTGGTGAGCAATATCCAGACCGGAGAGGTGGAAGTAATACAAGCCAAAGCGGTGATATTTTGCACCGGGGGATATGGCAGGGTATTCAAAATCACTTCCAACGCCTTTGCCAGTACTGCCGATGGAGTCATGGCCGCGTACGATGTAGGGATTCCCCTGGAAGACCTGGAGTTTGTCCAGTTTCATCCATCAGGTTTGTATCGTCAGGGAATTTTATTTTCGGAAGCGGCGCGAGGAGAAGGAGCTTATCTCCTGAACGGAAAAGGCGAACGCTTCATGCAAGAGTATGCTCCGTCCCGTATGGAACTGGCTCCCCGTGATATTGTGGCCCGGGCCGAGCAAAGCGAAATGGATGCCGGCCGCGGTGTGGATGGCAAAGACTGCATCCATCTTGACCTGCGCCATCTGGGTGAGGCCCGGATTAAGGAACGCCTGCCGCAAATCAGGCAACTGGGTATCGATTTCCTCGGTGTGGACTGTATTACAGATTGTCTGCCCATTCAGCCTACTGCGCATTACTCGATGGGCGGTATTCCGACCGATATAAATTCCCACGTGATTCTTGACGCAGAGGGCACCCGAATGAAAGGGTTTTTCGCCGCTGGCGAATGCTCTTGTGTCTCTGTTCATGGTGGAAACAGGCTGGGAACAAATTCCCTTCTGGAAGCTGTGGTGTTTGGAGAACGTGCGGGAAAGTCTGTTCTCGAATATGCTGCGGGCATTGACTACGGAAACGTGAATGAAGGACAGGAAAAAGCCCGGATCTTGAAAAAGTTTGAGGATATTTTTCAAAGAGATGGATCGGAAAGCTACAACACCATCCGTGATGAGATGAAAGAGGTGATGATGACCCATTGCGGTGTTTTTCGCAATGAAGAAAAACTTAAAATCTGTATTGAAACCTTGAAAGGACTGCAAGAAAGGTTCAAAAAAGGTAAAGTGACCGATAAGGGCAAGCTTTTCAATACCGAAATTTATGAAATTATGGAATTGGGAAACATGCTGAGCATTGCCCAGCTAATCGCTAACGGCGCTCTGCTAAGGAAGGAAAGCCGGGGTGGGCATTTCCGCACAGATTTCCCGAAACGTGATGACGAAAACTTTCTCCATCATTCATTGGTCTACGATACCCCGGATGGCCCGGTAGTCAAACCAAAACCGGTTGTGATCACCAAATACCAACCCGCAGAAAGAACTTATTAATGGCGACTTTCAGGATCAAGCGTTTTAATCCAGAAAAACAACCGGAACCCTATTACGAGGAATTCCAGTTGGACATCTCGCCGGCGGCAACGCTTCTGGATTGCATGAACCAGATCAAGTGGACTTTGGATGGTAGTTTGACTTACCGGATGTCCTGCCGCAGTGCGATATGCGGGTCCTGTGCGGTCAAGTCAAACGGTCACGCCCTGCTGGCTTGCCAGCGTCAAGCCGAACACCTTGTAGATGACAACGATACCATCACGCTGGAACCTTTGGGCAACATGAAGCCAATAAAAGACCTGGTGGTCGACTTCACCCCATTCTGGGACAAGGTCAACAAGGTCAAACCTTATCTGGAACCGAAAGAAGCTCCACCGGAAAAAGAACGGCACCAATCCCCAAAAGAGTTCCTGCTGATTGATGATGCGAGCACCTGCATCATGTGCGGGGCCTGCTACTCCGACTGCAATACCCTTGAGGTGGATGACAACTTCCTCGGTCCTGCGGCCCTGGCCAAGGCCCAGAGGTTTGTTGGCGATTCCCGCGATTCGCAAACCCTCGAGCGGGTTAAAGCGCTCAGTGAACCAGGTGGCATCTGGGACTGTACCCATTGCGGCGAATGTAGTGAGCGTTGCCCGAAACCGGCCCATCCGTTTGAGCGCATCAAGGAAATCATGACCGTGGCGCTGGAGCAGGGCGTGCACAACAATACCGGAGCCCGGCACGCGCTGTCTTTTTTTAATTCCGTTAAAAGAAGCGGTAACCTGAATGAAAACCGGATACCCGTTGAGTCAATGGGAATTTTCAATATTCCCGGACTGCTTAGTCTGCTTCCGATAGGAATCAGAATGTTTCTCAAAGGCAAGGTTCCCCCGGTCATTCATCATTCTATTGAAGAAGTGGATGACGTTAAACGAATTTTTAAGGAGTTGGATCAATGAAGTTTGCCCTGTTTACCGGATGCGTTGCCAAAGGGGCGACTCGGGAACTGATGCTCTCTACCCACAAGGCCGCTGAAGGTCTCGGCTTTGACTTTGTAGAAATGAAAAGTGCTTCCTGTTGTGGTGCCGGGGTGGTCTCCGAAAAAAGTCCCCTGCTCGCCGATGCGCTCAACGCACGCTCGTTTTCCATCGCTGAAAAACAGGGCCTCGATATAGTCACCATCTGTTCCACCTGCCAGGGTACCTTGAAAAAAACCGAAGCTCACCTCAATGAAGATGCCGAATATAAAAAGAAGGTCAACGATATCCTCAAGGAAGGCGGACACCAGTATAGCGGCAAGACGCGCATCAAACACTTCGCCAACATCCTCGCAACCGAAGAGGGCATGGCAAGATTGAAGGAACGCATCAAACGGCCCCTGACCGGACTGAAAGTTGCGGCGTTTTATGGTTGTTACGTCCTGCGTCCCTCAGAACGCTCGGACTTCGACAATCCGGATAACCCCACCGGTATGGAAGACATTTTTGCGGCATTGGGTGCCACACCGGTGTATTACCCCAGCCGCGTCAAATGCTGTGGCTTTCCCATTGTCATGATGAATAAAACCGCTTCGCTGGATATGTCGGGCAACGCCCTGCTGGATGCCATTGAACATGGCGCAGATGTTGTGGCGACCGGGTGTCCGCTTTGCCACTTGAGCCTGGACTCCTACCAACCGGAAATCGAAATCCTGCAAAAAAATAACAACTCCATCCCCGTTTTGCACCTACCCCAATTGGTTGCCCTGGCACTGGGTTATTCCCCCGATGAACTGGGCATGAACAAACACATCGTCTCCACCCTCAAAATCAACGAGATTTTATCTGCTAAAGCATAAGTTTTCCACGCGCTAGCCACTAGGCCCGGCGAACCGCCGGTGGTGCAGTGGGTCTACTTGATGCTATCAATGCTCTAGAGTAGCAACCTGGACCAAGAAAAAGGTTTGTGCAGATTGCAAAAAAGGCGTCCGGTCATCCATTTGGCTTGCCAGTATCCGGGACCGGTGATAGTCTTTTATTTGATCAAATGAGATCATTAATGTTCCCATAAAAGGGTCCAGATGCCTTTTCTTTCTACAACCCTCCGGTTTTATGTAATCGCCATCCTTATGTGCCTGTCACTGGTTTCACCCTCTTCAGGCGGCGAATCCCGCAAGGTAGAAAAAATGATCGAAGCATCCGAGTCCCAAACGGGGAAGGAGTCGCTGTTGGGGAATAGCGGTGCCCTTGTAAAAAGAGGGAAAGCGCTTTATCACAAATTTTGTATTCATTGCCATGGAGCGAAGGGCAACGGAAGGGGCAAGGCCTCTTATTATCTATTCCCCAAACCCAGAAACTTAAACCTGGGAATTTTCAAATTCCATTCCACCAGAACCAATGCCCTCCCGCTCAACGAAGACCTTTATCAAACTATTCAAAACGGAATTCCCGGGACCGCCATGCCGGCCTGGGGAGATATTTTTAGTGAAGAGGAAATTCATTCCCTGGCAGAATTCATTAAAACTTTTTCCAGACGCTTCAGCATGGAGAGTCCCGACCACAAAATGCCCGTCAGCCTGGAGCCTCCTTTCGACAAGTTATCCATAGCCAACGGAAGGATCATGTATAGGCAACTGAGGTGTGGCGGATGCCATGGGAACGAGGGCGATAGCGAAGACCGCCTTTCAGGTTCTATTCAAGAGTTTGGCGGTAACCTGTCCTTCGTTTACGACCTGCGTCGGGCCGACCAGTACAAGGCCGGGGCAACAGGACCCGATATCTACCGGACCCTTATCACCGGATTGGACGGTTCCCCGATGAATGCTTACGAATACCTGAGTGATGGAGAGCGGTGGGACCTGGTTCATTATTTACAATCCCTTTTTGTCATACAAGCTTCCAAACCTGCACTTACCGACCGGCAAATATATTCACAAACCATTGAAAAGGAGATCGACCTAAAACCCGATAGCCCAATCTGGAACGGCGTGGCTTCTTTTGAGATCAACCTGACCCCTGTGAGAGCCCGTAAAAATCCTATCACCCGGTTGACCGTTCAATCCGTTCACAATGATAAAGAAATTGCCTTTCGTCTGGAATGGGAGGACCCCAAACCCAATGGTGCCGTTAACGATACCTATTTGGACCAGAGTGCGGTTCAGTTTGCCCTCAATCAGGATAATATTTTAGAAGGTCCTTTTTTCGGGATGGGGGAGAGAAACAAACCCGTCAATATCTGGCATTGGAGAGCGGACGTGCGGCAGAGGATTTATAATGGCGAAAATCTCAAACCAAATCGGTCTCACTCCATTTTGCACCCGTCAAGCGGATTACTACTGAATCCATTCACAGAGTCCTCCGTCGAAGAAATAAACTCCGAGGGGTTTGGATCACTTAGCATTCAACCTGTGGAAGACCAGCAGGTAAAAGGTATGGGCCAATGGAAAAATGGCCGCTGGAGTGTGGTGTTTTCACGTGACAAAAAAACCACAAGCAGATGGGACATTAAATTTTCAAATGGGAAACCGGTTTTGCTGGCTTTCGCCCTTTGGGATGGTGACAACAAAGATAAAAACGCCAACAAAATGGTTAGTTTCTGGAATATATTGACCTTAAAATAAAAACTTATGAATCACCGCTTATCGGGGGCAGAAAAACTTTATCAATTTTTTTTTATCGTGGGGATCAGCCTCTTTTTTCCTTTTTCAATAAGCCAGGCTAGTGAAAAGGGAAACCCGGTACTGATTCCCTCGGGTGAATTTTTCATGGGAACGGAGGATGGAACGGAATCCGAGTTGCCTATTCACAAGGTGTACTTGAAGGCATTCAAAATAGACCGATATGAAGTGACCAATTTGCAGTTTGAAACCTTTGATCTTGACCACACCCGTAGTGCCGCTTCCGCTTGCGATCAATGCCCTGTTACGCTGGTTACATGGGTGGAGGCCAATAATTATTGCAAACATCAGGGTGGTCGTCTTCCCACAGAAGAGGAGTGGGAACGAGCCGCTAGAGGGCCTGAAGAGTTTTCCTATTCCTTCGGACAGAAGGGGGATATTTCCAAAGCCAATTATGGGAACGAATTTAATGCGGGTGCCAAACCCGTCCACTCCTTTCAACCTAATGGTTTTGGCTTATACAATATGAGCGGAAATGTCTGGGAGTGGGTGCACAATTGGTTTTCATTCTACCCTCAACCATCGGCGCCTGCCGTTAGAGACAACAAAAAGTCAGGGGAAAAACTTCTTCGCGGGGGAAGCTGGTACAATAAGGCTTATTACGTACATGCTGGAATGCGCTTCACTTTGAAACCCGGGACCAGGTTGAACTCAGTCGGTTTTCGTTGCGCCCGTGAGGCCGGGTGAATCTTTTGATTCCTCGTCCACATTAATTTAATTTTTAAAACAAGTGCTGCAAGTGTCCAATTTAAAAATTCCTTCTTCATGGGACCTCCCAGAAAACCAGGCTACACTGGAAGAGATATACTTGAACCGAAGAAGCTTTCTTGAGCAAATAGGGGAGGTGACGGTTGGTGCCCTGGTGCTTTCCGCGCTTCCAGGTTTCCTGGCGTCGGCACAGGCTTCCGAAGCCGGGTCTCAAAATTCCACAGGGGGCGGCTCGAAAAAGGAGGAGGTTCCACCGAATTTTCAAAATCGCATAACTCCGGAAAACCTGGTCACACGTTACAATAATTTTTATGAATTCAGCACCAACAAGGCAAGCATATGGCATCTAGCCAAAAAATTGCCCTTGGAAAAATGGACCCTGAAAATCTCTGGACAAGTCGCAAAACCACGAACGCTTGACTTGGAAAAATTATTGCGGGGGATATCGTTGGAACAACGTGTCTACAGATTACGATGTGTTGAAACCTGGTCGGCAATTATCCCATGGACTGGTTTTCCCCTTCGCGATCTGATCAAGGCATTGGATCCGCTTTCAACCGCACGCTATATCAAGTTCCAGACGTTTCTCGATCCTAATGCGGCGGCAGGTCAAAAAGAGCGGTTTTGGGAGCCTTGGCCCTATACCGAAGGATTGAGCATGACCGAAGCGATGCATCCTTTGGCATTTTTGGCTGTGGGCATCTATGGGCATCCCCTTCCACCCCAGAATGGAGCTCCCATTCGTCTAGTAGTTCCCTGGAAGTACGGATTCAAGAGCATCAAATCCATCGCTTCCATGGAGTTTGTCAGCGAGGCTCCCAATACGTTCTGGCAGACCGTCGCTCCATTGGATTATGATTTCTGGTCCAACGTTAACCCCAGCGTTTCCTATGCCCGCTGGGACCAACGCTATGAAACCCCACTCGGTAAAAACCAAAAAGTAAACACTCTCCTTTACAATGGTTATGCTCGCGAAGTTGGCGACATGTATTGAGAGGATCAAAAAATCAATCCGGCTTGTGCTTGGTGATCGGCGGCTTGCAGAACTTTTCTATATCTTCCGGCCGGGCCCGAACAGCCTTCACCCGCCACTCACTTGTGGGATGGGAAATACGCGCCCAGAAGTCCCCTAATCGTCCCATATCCCAATTTGAAATACGGAGTGGCCCCCAATATTTTTGCAACCGCTCAAAAAGCAGGTTGTTATGAAAGTTGATCATTTGCTTGCTTTTCACCACCCGTTCCAGCAGTGGATAGAAATCTCGCCCATGAATAGCGATACCATTCAATTTCAGCCCACGCAACATTTCCAACCCGGAACCTGAAATCATTTTCAGGCGTAATACACCACTTTTCCGGAAAGAAGGGACGGGCCATTGTTCTTCCGCCAAAGGGGCGGCCACCTGATAATCTCCCACCGGCACACCCTCGTTCTCAATCGAGCCTAGGAATTTTTCATCCAATTTTCCCTTGGCTCCCACACCCAAAAAGCAAAGTCTTTCAAGTTGAATGCTCTTGATCTTCAAAGACAAATCGCCCGGAAAATCGGTTTTCCCCGTTAGCCGGACAACAATTTCCCCTCCCAGGCAAGCGACTGGATTCATGCTAGCAATAGATAAAACCGTCAATACAATCACTATCGACTTGAAAAGCATCGTCAAGTCATCCTCCGCGGATTAATCTTCACAACATTGAAAAATTTCCTGTTGTTATCTATATTCAATTTTCTTTTTCAATGAAAATAAAATTTTTCTTAAATGCATTCGATGAAATTTTCAATTCCACCGAATCACCCTCAACAGTTTTTTCTGGAAGATGGCCAGGTTTTGCCGACCCGGGCAAACCCGATAAAATTTGGTCCAGATAGGAGGATTTAATGGCAAAACTGGCCTTTTTAGAAGGTTCCTCCAGTCGTGTAAAATTCTTTTTTGCGAAGCGAGGGGTAAGCACCATTCCTATCACCTGGCCCCACTTATTTAAAAGCGGCCCACCGCTGTGATTCCTTTTGACCTGCAAATCGAGCTTAAATACTTTTGTACTTTTCTCCTCCCCCACGTTTTTTTTAAGAATGGTTCCTTGGAATAAGGGCGTGTCAGGATCTGATAATTTGGAAAAATCTACTGTGTAAACCGAGTCTCCGACTTCAAGGCGAGAATCATCTCCAAGATACAAAATTTGCGAGGATCTGTTTTCAGGATTGGTCAATTTCAACACGGCAATATCATAAATTATAAATTTCTTGACCAACTCCAGCGGTGCCGTAGTGCCATCCATGAACCTTGCCCGAAATTTCTTAGCATCCCCCAATACATGATAGGGGGTAATGATCTGTCCGACATTTCCGATCTGAAAACCAACGCCGGTAGTTTGCCACCCGAGATCAGCATGAAGTTGATTACCAATTCCAAAATCTTCAGGGGTTAACCCCAGCTCTTTATAGGCCTTTTCCAGATTTCTTCGAACGATGGTTAAATTTTTCTTTGCCTGC
>JAPKCW010000023.1:0-16055 GCA_028822815.1 Nitrospinaceae bacterium
GGGTGAATTCTGGTAATAATCCTCATCATGCCAATCGTTCACCCATTCATAGACATTGCCAGCCATGTCGAACAACCCGTAATCATTGGAAGGGAAACTACCCACTGGAGCGGTGTAAGGAAAACCGTCGTCAAATTGGTCCGCCTTCCAGCGTTTTTTACAATGCGTATCGCAAAAATTGGCTTTTCCGGAATCCGCCTCATTTCCCCACGAAAAAATGAAATTGTTTTTCCCTCTCGCGGCCCGTTCCCACTCCGCTTCGGTGGGAAGTAGTTTTCCCAACTGCTTACAGTACTCCCTGGCTTCGAACCATGTCACGTTATCGACCGGCCGGTTTGAGCCTGTATATTCGGAGGGGGTTTTCCCCATGACACGATCAAATTCTTCTTGAGTTATTTCATAGATATCAATATGAAACCCGTCCAATTTTACAGTGTGGGCAGGCTGCTCATCGAGGAACCATTTTTTTTTGCAGGTTTTGTTGTAATCCAGACATGTTTGATAACCTTGGTTGTTGTCAGAACCCATCAAATATGTTCCCGGGGGTATAAAAACCATGCTCTTATGGGATGGGTTTAATTTTTCGCCAGCCTCTAGGAGGATGACAGGGTTAACTGAAAGCAGTACACTTAAAAATATAAGGGTGAGTAACATCGGTTAAAAATAGTCCCTTCTCCAACGATTGATTCTCTCACCCCAGGCCAGGGTTTTTTCCGTGACATTATTTTTTTTCCAATTTCCTGCAGCGAACTTATTCGACTCTGCCAAAGTGGGGTAGATATGAATGGTGCCCAGAATTTTATTCATGCCAAACCCATGTTTCATCGCCGCGATATATTCTGCAATAATGTCTCCCGCATGAAGCCCCGCAATAGTAACGCCTAAAATTTTATCCTTACCCGGCACAGTCAGGACTTTGACAGTTCCATAAGCCGCTTCATCAGCAATGGCACGATCCAGGTCATCGATTCCATAGGTGGTGACCTCATAGGGTATGCCTTGCTCCTTGGCTTCAAGCTCATTCAGGCCAGAACGCGCCACTTCAGGATCGGTAAAGGTCGACCAAGGCACTGTGCTGTAGTCCACTTTAAAACCCCAAAAGGGGCTTATCATTGAATTGACTGCGCAATACCAGGCCTGATGAGCCGCTATATGTGTAAATTGATAAGGACCGGCAACGTCTCCGCAAGCATATATGTTGGGAATATTAGTCCGCATAGTCTCATCAACCTGGATTGTTCCCCTGGGACTCAACTCAACTCCCAACTCCTCCAGACCAAATCCCGTCGTATTCGCTTTCCTACCAAGAGCAACCAGCAGAGTATCGAATGGTATTTCAACAGAGCTCCCATTATGCTCGCATTCCAAAAAATCTTTCCCTTCCCGTTTGAAGAATTTTTTCGGGGTGTGTTGTAACAACACATTGATTCCGTCTTTTTGGAAACTTTCCAAAACCATTTGCGATACCTCGGGATCTTCTTTGGGAAGTAGCCGTTTGTTACGCTGAACCTGGGTTACATCACACCCGAGCCGGGCAAAAGCCTGAGTCAGTTCAGACCCAATGGGTCCTCCCCCTAGCACAAGCAGTTTTCCGGGTTGTTTGCGAATATTCCAAATGGTATCTGAAGTCAGGGTATCAACATCTTCAATGCCCTCAACCGGAGGAATGGATGGACGGGCACCTGTCGCGATGACAATATTTCTTGTAGTCAGCACCTTCCCGTTGACTTCAACCTCATAGGGAGATTTTATCCTGGCTTCTCCTGTGTGGCACTCCACTCCCAGCTTTGAATAACGTTCCACCGAATCGTGAGGTTCAATCGTTTTGATCACACGTTGGACCCTCTCCATCACATCAGAGAATTCAAAATCTACCTGGACATTTTTAAATCCCAGGCTCCGGCATTTTTTGACATCGGCCATAAACTTTGCTGAACGGATCAAGGCCTTGCTGGGGACACATCCGGTATTCAAACAATCCCCGCCCATTTTATGTTTTTCGATCAAAGCTACTTTGCCTTTAGTCGCCGCTCCAATATAACTGGTAACAAGCCCGGCCGATCCTGCTCCTATGACCACCATGTTGTAATCAAACGATTTTGGCTTCGCAAATTTTTTCAACACTCTTCTCCCTTTATAGAAAGTTATGAGTTTTTTTGCCAAAAGAGGGAATATGCCCAATAGAACAAATGAAAAAATAATTTTCGGGGAAAGGATTCCACTTAAGGATTCAATTTGAGCGAGTTGCGTTCCGGCGTTTACAAAGACGATAGTGCCTGCAAGCATACCTATCTGACTCACAAAAAAGAAGGGTATCGTCTTCATGGGAGTCAGTCCCATGACCAAATTAATCACGAAAAAAGGAAAAGCAGGAATCAGCCTGAGAGTGAACAAATACAGTGCCCCATCTTTTTTAATGCCCTCATTAAATGGTTTAAGGTAGTGACCGAATTTACCTTGAACAAAATCGCGGAGTAATAAACGTGAGACAAGAAAGGCAAGGGTTGCTCCGATAGTACTGGCAAATGAAACCAGAATTGTACCAGTGACCAACCCAAATAAAGCACCACCCAGTAATGTAAGCAGGGCGGCTCCTGGAAGCGAAAGGGCAGTAGATAGAATATAAACACCGGTGTAGGCACCAATGGCCAACAAAGCATTTTCTTTATAGAAGGTTGAAAAATTGGCTTGTTGTCCTTTCAGGTATTCAAGGGACAGATACTGACTGAGATTGAAATGGGAAAAAGCCCATAAAAAAGTTGAAAGAATAAAAACAACCAGGATTTTTTTTAAATTATTCATTAGTTTTCTTTCTTAAAAGATCGGATAACTGGCATGTTGGTCTTGGATCATTTCAATTCCTTACACATATTGCCCGACACCTGCTATCTGGAGCTTTCCTGACCCGCTTTTCTTTGCCTCGGTCTATAATGTTTTTGTGAAAACACTCTTCCTATTAGCTTGCCTGATATTTATGCCGGGATCAGTTTACGCTTATTCATCTGAAATGGTGAAAGTTCCTGCAGGAAAATTTATCATGGGGGAAGTTATTTCTATCGACTTTCGGCGGTCGCGTTAGCGTCATCCCTCATTGCCACCGGCCACTTGGCTCCTTAGCAGGAGAGGCAACGGGGCAAGAGTTGGTTGAGTCGAGATAACTCTTTGTTCGGCTGGCAAAGCTATTGCCCATTGGGTCCAGCGTCACGCTGGCTAGCGGGGGGAGGCGGCTATGTTGCCGCCGTCTATGGTGATGATGCTTCCCGTTGTTTTTTCTGCCAGCGCGAGGTTGAGGAACCCTTGCGCCACATCGGTGTCATAGACTTCTGTCTGCAGGAGGTTGTTCTTGAAATAATCATCGGGAGTGAGTCCGCGCGCCTGGGCTCTTTCTTTCAGCACTTCCTCGGAGAACAGGGCGGTGCGGACGCGGTCGGCATTGATGGCATTGGCACGGATGCCGTAAGACCCATAGTCCAGCGCGTACTGTTTGGTGAGTGCCACCACTGCCGCCTTGGGGAGCGCGTAGGGACCAAAATTTTTCCCCGGATTAAACGCCGCTTTGGATGCGTTGAACAACAGAACGCCTGCCGTTTTTTGTATCAGAAATCTTTTTAGCGCTTCGGAGGCTAATATTTGATGCGCGAAAAAGTTCAATTCAAAACTGGCACGCAGCGTCTTCATATCCACTTCTCCTACCGCGCCATGAACAGCGTTACCGGCATTGGAGATCAGAATGTCGAGTCCACCAAAAGTCTGCACCAGTTGTTCAAACGACTGACGCACAGCCGATTCATCGGTCACATCCAAAACCTGGGTAGCTACACCGACTTTAGCCTCTTTGCGTATTGCATCAGCAACCTCGTTTAAATTGTCCCTATCGGCAAGAAAAAGATTAGCCCCCTGCCTGGCAAACAACCTGGCGGTGGCCAGACCGATTCCTGAAGCGGCGCCGGTGATGTAGACAACCTTGCCCTGAAACGGTAGAGCTTTGCTCTTACCCAGTTTGGCCTGCTCCAAAGACCAGTATTCCATATCGAACAGGTCGCTGGAACCTAACGGTACATAGTCGCCCAGCGAAAAGGATTTGTGGATGATGTCAATACTATGCTGATAAATATCAGCTGATATTCGAGTCTCTTTAACGGTTTTACCGATTGTCACCAAGCCTAACCCGGCCACGAGCACAACTCGGGGCAATCGGTCCAGTTCAATTTTATCTACCCCCGAATTGTTGCTCTCGAAATACTGGTGATAACTTTCGCAATAAGCATTCAGTGCCTGGGAAACTTCCTCGCGTAACCTGTCTGTGTCCTGCCATTGTTGCAGGTTCAGGAGCAAAGGTTTTTGTTTGGTACGAATCACATGATCGGGAGTGGCGGTGCCCACCTGAGACCAAGTCTCGCACTCCTTGCTGGAAGCAAAGTCCTTGGTATCAGCACGGTGATGCAGAACCCAATCCTTACCGGACTGTTCTCTATAGAGTCCGCGAAGCACGGGTGCCAACGCATTCATCAAGGTTTCCTCTCCGGCTTTCAGGGCCGGGCCTGCAAGGGGAGTGAGAGGTTTAAGCGGTTTTTTTCCGATATATTCTTCCGCAAGGGTCACAGCGTGAATGTGCCGGTCGTAGCTTTCTTTCGCGGTATTGCCAAAAGTGAACAACCCGTGATTGATCAGCAGTAGCCCTTCCACATGCGGGTTTTTTTCATACGCCTCGGCAGAAGCTTTGGCGAGCGCAAAACCGGGCATGATGTAAGAGACAATACCGATGCGGTCGCCATAAATTTCCTTGCACATTTTCTCCGCGTCCGGCTGGTTGGCAATGATCAAACTGGCATCCGCATGCGAATGGTCGATGAACTTATGCGGCAAGAACGCGTGCAGAAGCGTTTCCACCGATGGATTTGGGGAAGACGCATCCAGCAGGTGCGTTCTCTGTTCGTTAACCATTTCCTCATCGCTCAATCGGTCGAGGCTTCTCAATTTCTGCAGATGGTCCAGCAGGACTCCGGGGAGACCCGCAGGTTCGAGCGTGTCCAGATCCCAGCCACTGCCTTTAACATAAAGCACGTCCACCTCTTCGTTCACCATATTGCGGGTACGCGACTTGACCGATGTGTTACCTCCGCCATGAAGAACCAGCGAGGGGTCCGCGCCGATCAATCGTGAAGTATAAACACGAAGCGCAATATCTTCAGCAACATCGCTATATTTTTCGATAGCCGCTTTGGCATCCGCATCGTTCCATTTATTTTCCATAACTCTTCCGTCAAAAATGTTTCACGTTAAAGGTCACCGGCTCGCCGGTACAGTTTGTAGCCGCTGACCATTATGACTCCAACCAAGGCAACAGGTGGGAGCAACCAGAAGTAAAAAGGGTACCCGAACAAGTACATATAATACCACCAGAAATTAGGCGCATTGACCGCCAGGCCATTTTCCAGCACCACGCTGACATCCGCCCCCAGAAACCGCTCGCCCTTTTTGGCCAGAGAAACCATCTGCGCCATCTGCAATTCATCGTCCAGATTTTCAAAAACCACTGCCACCTGTTTGGACTGACCGAGCAACTGGGAATACTGCGGCGAAAATAAAATCTGATCATGGCCCAGACTGCCAAAGTCCCGGCTCATTTCATAATAATAGCGAGCAACATTGACCGTTACGGATGGCAATTGAATTAAAATCCCCACCACCAATGCTAGCAGAACAGGAATTTTAACCGCTTGTTTATGCTCCCGCAAAAGAAAACCAATTGGCAAAATCAAATAAGGCAGAACCACCAGCATCAACCGGGGGCCCCAACTCATGCCTCCCTGCCAACTGTGCCAGAAGGAAAACAATACCAGATGCGAAACAATGAGCCAGCCAAAAAGCAAAGCCGTTTTCCTTTGTTCACGCAGAAAAAACATGAAAGCCAAACACCCAAACAGGGTTAATGGGTTGAACAAAAACAGGGATTTCCCGGGAGAAAAAAGAATACCAAAAAAGCCAAGCAGAAACCGGCCACTAATCTTTTCATATCCCGTTTCCAGAGGACCCCCAAAACGGAGATAATTATAAATCATGATGAGCATCAGGACCGCGACAACAGGAATCGCGGGACGGAGCAAGTCCATGACCAACTGCTTGATATCCTTCTCTGCCGATTCGGCCCACACCATCCATTGGTAAAATATGAATCCCGGTATGACAACCAATGCCGCCAGCCGACAAGAAACCGCCAGTGCCAAAAAGGTTCCCGCCCAAAGCAGATCCCGCGTTGCCCGGTCTTTGCCTGTCACCCAATAAACCGCCGACAACAGGAAAAAAGTAGTCGCAGGTTCGCTCATGAAGTCTTCCGAGTAATACCAGGCAATGGTGGACAACCCAAAACCCAAAGCTAAAAACAAACCGATTCTTAAAGTAAACTCAAATCGTTCTGTAGCAATTCGAAAGACCATCAGGCAACTGAGAGCAGTAAGCATGGCATTGATCATGCTGACGGTAAATTGCGTGGCTAGGGAAGCCTCAATACCCAGCAGGAATGACAATAATTTACCAAAAAGATAAAAAGGAATAGCCAGAACGCTCATGCCCAATCCATATTTGGAGTATTGTGGACCTGGCGTATCGCTTAGGCTAACTATTTCTGAAAAGCTCACGCTATGGTTTTCGACCATGGCCTGAGTCAGGAGGAACATGATTTTCCCATCCGCTGACTGAATAGACCCCTGCCCCGTCAGGACATAGACGGAAAAGAAAAAAAGGAAAAGCGCTAAATGAATTTTGGATTTCGTCATTGCGGAGCAGAAACTCTAGCAAGAATACGCTTCGGATGGAATTTCCTAAGGGGCAGACTCACTGCCACGGAGTTTTTTATCAGGCACCCCTAACTCCTTGTTTATCATAATTATTCAGGCCGGTCAAAATTTGGTCTTTTGCTTTTGGCTTTTTCCTGTTACAAAGCCTTCTGAATTGAATAGATTTCTATGCTAAGGTTAAAAAAATGCTTGCCCAAATACACGTTACATTCAAGGAGGGGATTCTCGATCCGCAGGGAAAAACCGTCCACCATGCGTTGAACGACTTGGGATATGACGAGGTGCTGGACGTGAATATCGGCAAATATTTGGAAATCAAACTTGATTCTGCATCGGAGGAGGAAGCCGAAATAAGGGTCCGGGAAATGTGCGAGCAACTCCTGGCAAATACGGTGATTGAATCCTTCCGTTTCACCATTGTTCCCACTGAATAACACTCCAAAACGAATCGAACCGGAATAAAATGAAGTGCGGCATTGTTGTATTTCCCGGGTCCAATTGTGACCACGATTGTTATCACATCCTTAAACATATCCTGAACCAGGAAACCCACTGGCTGTGGCATAAAGAAGAAGTCGACCTGGAATCCTTCGACCTCGTGGTTCTGCCTGGCGGCTTCTCTTATGGGGATTACCTTCGGGCCGGAGCCATCGCCCGTTTTTCTCCAATAATGAATTCAATCATCCGCTTTGCCAAAAAGGGGGGCAAGGTGCTGGGGATTTGTAACGGGTTCCAAATTCTACTGGAATGCGGCCTGCTACCTGGGGTATTGATCCAGAACCAGTCACGGAAATTTATCTGTAAAAATGTGTTCGTCTGCATTGATAATCCGGACACTGCCTTCACCCAGGATTGTGGTGAAAAAAATGTTCTGCAAATACCCATCGCCCACCATCAGGGCAGCTATTATATCGATCCCTATTCGTTGAGCCAGCTTGAGGAAAACGGGCAGATCATCTTCCGCTATTGCGAACCAGGCGGAAATGTTTCCGTCGAGTCCAACCCCAACGGCTCTGTAGGTTCTGTGGCAGGGGTGGCCAATGAACAAAAAAATGTGATGGGAATGATGCCGCATCCGGAACGTTGTGCCGATCCACTGTGGTCAAAAACCGATGGCCAAATTATTTTTCAATCCCTGATTTCAAATTCCTGACACTGTGGATAAACCCAAAAAAATTCGACCTGCCCCCGAGATCACACCTGAAATCGTCAGGGAACACGGTTTGACCGTGGAAGAGTTCCGACGCATCACTGACCTGATCGACCGCACCCCGAACATGACGGAGTTGGGTATTTTTTCTGTTATGTGGAGCGAACATTGCAGTTATAAAAGCTCCCGGCCTTATTTGAGAAAACTACCCGTCGAAGGCCCAAAAGTCCTGCAAGGCCCAGGAGAAAACGCGGGAGTCATAGACATTGGGGACGGCCTTGCTGTCGTATTTAAAATTGAAAGCCACAACCATCCCTCCTTTATCGAACCCCGTCAGGGCGCCGCAACCGGCGTGGGCGGTATCATGCGGGACATCTTCACCATGGGCGCGCGGCCAATTGCCTTGATGAATTCATTACGCTTCGGAGATTTGGAAGAACCCCGCACCCGCTTCCTGCTCAATGGTGTAGTCGATGGTATCGCCAGTTATGGCAACTGCACCGGCGTTCCCACTGTGGGCGGGGAAATCTATTTTGATTCCTGTTACAACGGCAATATTCTGGTCAACGCGTTCTGCCT
This sequence comes from Nitrospinaceae bacterium, assembly GCA_028822815.1. GTDB lineage: Bacteria > Nitrospinota > Nitrospinia > Nitrospinales > VA-1 > LS-NOB. The sequence continues at coordinate 8,527 of JAPKCW010000023.1, forward strand.
GGGGCTGGTCAAAACAGACCGCATCTTTCTCGCTGGCGCAGGCGGAGTGGGCAACCAAATTCTTTATGTCGGCTCCAAAACCGGACGCGATGGGATTCATGGCGCCAGCCTCCTGGCTTCTTCCGAGTTTGATGAAACCACAGAAGACAAGCGGCCCACCGTGCAAGTGGGCGACCCGTTTACCGAAAAACTATTGATCGAAGCTTGTCTGGAATTATTTGAGTTCGACTGGGTTATGGGTGTGCAGGATATGGGAGCTGCAGGACTTACTTCGTCTTCGTTTGAAATGGCACACCGAGCCAAAACCGGGGTGTTTATGGATCTGTCGAAAGTTCCCCTGAGAGAAGAAGGCATGATCCCCTACGAGATCCTGCTTTCAGAATCCCAGGAACGCATGTTGTTCGTGATCGAACCGGGACATGAAAATGAGGCCTTTGCCATACTCGACAAATGGGGACTGGACGGGGCAATCATCGGCGAGGTGATCGAGGAATCCTGCGTGCGCATCCAGTTTGATGGCAAAGAGGTGGTGAACCTGCCGGTCTTTCCGGTTGTCGATGGAGCGCTGGACCTGAAACGGGAAGTAAAACATCCTGAATACCTCGATCAAGTGGCGCATATAGACCTGACCGAACTTCCCGACTTTTCACGCGGAGACACGGCTTTGAAAAAACTTCTGGCCTGCCCCAATATCGCCAGCAAGGAATGGGTCTTTGAGCAATACGACCACATGGTGCGTTTGAACACGCTGGTTTTGCCCGGTTCGGACGCAGCTGTCCTGCGCATAAAGGATACGCAAAAAGCAGTGGCTATTTCGGTAGACTGCAACAGCCGTTACTGCTACCTCGACCCCTATGAGGGCGCGGCCATTGCTGTTGCCGAAGCCTGCCGGAATGTGGTGTGCTCCGGCGCGAAACCAATTGGTCTCAGCAATTGTCTGAATTTCGGCAATCCGGAAAAACCCGAAATCATGTGGCAATTCCAACAGGCGGTAGAAGGCATGGGCGATGCCTGCAGGTTTTTTGATATTCCGGTAGTCAGTGGTAACGTCAGCCTTTATAATGAAACAAAAGGAGAGGCAATTTACCCAACCCCAACTATAGCCGTTGTGGGCCTGATCGAGGATCAGAATCGGATCATGACCCAGGGATTTAAAAAATCCGGGGATCAAATTGCTCTCATCGGTTTTACCATGGAAGAACTGGGAGGAACCGAATACCTGAAAATCATGTTTGATCGCAGTGAGGGTAAACCCCCCGTTCTGGATCGAAAGCACGAAAAACAGGTTCAGGATTTTTGCTGGGAACTTATCCAAAAAGGCTTCATTTCTTCGGCTCATGATTGTTCTGAAGGAGGCTTGGCGATCGCAGTGGCAGAATCTTGTTTTTCGTACGGAGGCCAGACTTTGGGAGCCACGCTCACACTGGAATCCACGCTGAGAAATGATACGCTGTTATTTGGGGAAACCCAGTCACGGATTATTATTTCTTTCCCCGAAGAACGAATCAACGAAATTGAAGACTTGGCGATGACATTCCCAGTCGACTTTTCCCTGATTGGAAAAGTAGGGGGTTCTCATTTCACGGTAACAGTTAATGAGGAAGAAGTCATTAAACAGGAAATCAATATTTTAAAAGAGATCTGGAAAACCTCTCTGGGGAGTTATGCTGGACAAGTTACATGAAGAATGTGGGGTCGTCGGGGTTTATGGTCACCCTGAAGCCGCCAATCTAGTTTATCTCGGACTCTATGCCCTGCAACACCGGGGACAGGAGAGTGCTGGCATCGTCGCCAGCACCCATTCCAAAATGCGCCTTGAGGTGGGCATGGGTCTGGTCGCCGATGTCTTTGACCCTATCCGAATTCTGAAACTTCCGGGTCCTTTGGCCATCGGCCATAACCGCTATTCCACCGCAGGAAAAAGCGAACTGGTCAACGCCCAGCCCTGCATGATTAACTATTCAGCCGGGTCGTTAGCGTTAGCTCATAACGGCAACCTTGTTAACGCCCATGCCATCCGTAAAGGATTGGGCTCCAAGGGAGCAATTTTCCAGTCCACCAATGACAGCGAGGTCATCGTACATTTGATGGCCCAGTCAAAAGCAGAAACTTTCGTGGACCAGGCCGCGGAAGCCTTGAGGCAAGTCAGCGGCGCCTATTCATTGGTCCTGATGACAAAGACGGAATTAGTGGCCGCACGCGACCCGCACGGGTTTCGCCCCCTTTGTCTGGGAAAACTTGATGGTGCCTACATCGTGGCCTCGGAAACCTGTGTTATGGATCTTATCGAGGCAGAATTCATCCGGGAGGTCGAGCCTGGAGAATTGATCCTGATCAACGATCAAGGGATCCAATCATTTTTTCCTTTTAAAAAAGTTGAAACCAAACACTGCGTGTTTGAACATATTTATTTTGCGCGTCCGGATAGTTTTATATTTGGGGAGCATGTGTACACAGCACGCAAGAATATGGGCCGGGCCATGGCTCAGGAAAGCCCCGCCGACGTCGACCTCATTGTTCCGGTACCCGACTCGGGGGTTGTTTCAGCCATGGGTTTTGCGGAAGAGAGCGGCATTCCCTTTGAAATGGGCCTCATCCGCAACCATTATGTCGGCAGGACTTTCATTGAACCACAATCGCAGATCCGGCATTTTGGTGTAAAACTTAAACTAAATCCGGTAAAAGAAATAATCGCTGGCAAACGCATCGCCATCATTGACGATTCCATCGTCCGCGGTACCACCGCCCGCAAGATCGTAAAAATGCTTCGGGATGCAGGAGCCAAGGAAGTTCACCTTCGCATTTCAGCTCCGCCCATCCTGCATTCTTGTTTTTACGGTATCGATACGCCCACCAAAGAAGAATTGATCGCCCACACACACGACCTCGAAGAAACGCGCCAGTACTTGGCGGCAGATTCCCTCGCCTACCTCAGCCTTGAAAAAATGATGGAAGTGTTGGAAAACGGAAAGAAAAAATTCTGTTCTGCCTGTTTCGATGGTAATTATCCGGTCCCGATCACCGATAAGAAAACGGACACCAGCCAGATGGGACTGTTTGATAACGAGAATTCCCAATAACTCCGGCGAAATTTAAGGAGCAGAGGGGACCTCGGCCTGTAACGACACGGGGGACCCTTCCAGAATTTCACCCAGTTCTTTGAGTTCTTTACGATACCGCGCCATCGATTGATCCAGTTGCTCCTGCGATTTAAGGACCTTGCGGTAAGTGTGCCGAATCTTGTCATAGTCGAACTTGCTTAAAACCAGTTTTTGCTCCTTTCCCGATGCCGAAAGAACAGGGGCTTGAGCTCCAGCCACCTGTGGGGCAGGCTCTTCTCCAGGTTCACGGGCAAGCCCGGTAAATATTTTTTCCAGCGCTTCATCCAGAGTTCGTTCCATGGCAATGCTATCTTCATAACTGACAATAACGCGCTTGAGTTCGGGAATCTTTCCGGCATCGGCTTTCAGGTATAAAGGCCGCACATAAAGCAAAGACTCTTCAACGGGAATGACCAGAAGGGTTCCCTGAATAACGCTCGACCCGCGCTGATCCCACAACGAAATCTGCCGGGAAATCTCAGCATCCTGATTGATCCGGGCCACGATCTGGTTAGGTCCAAATACCAGCTTCTGCTTGGGAAACGTATACACATCCAGCTTGCCGTATTGTTCCCCGTCACTTCGCGCCACCATCCAGGCTGAAAGATTGCTCTTTCCCCTAGGGGTGTAGGGAAGCATAAGAATGTATTCTTCATGGTCCTCCCCTGGTAGTTTCATGATCGTGTAATAGGGTTGCATGATTTGTCCATCAATTTCAGGGATCTCCCATTGGTCTTCTTTGTTATAAAAAACCTGCGGCCGTTTCATATGATAGGTGGCATAAATAAATGTCTGGATCCTGAATAGGTCGGTGGGGTAACGAATGTGGCTGCGCAAATCTTCCGGCATCTGGCTCAGGTCTTTAAACAGGTCGGGGAAAATATTGCGATACGTTTGAATGATCGGGTCTGTCGGGTCGGCAATATAAAAATGCATCGAACCGTCATAAGCATCGATGGAAATTTTTACGGAGTTGCGCACATAATTGCCGAACCGGGGAATTTTTGGGGAATAAGGAAAATAATCGCTCACCGTATACGCGTCATAGAGCCAAATAAGGCGGCCTTCTGAAATCACCAGATAGGGATCGTTGTCCAGCCTGAGAAACGGGGCCACTTTCTCTACCCGGTCGGTGATATTACGATACATCAGGACCCGGCTATCGCTATTGATATCCTGGGAAAAAATGATTTTAAGGGTTTTGAACCGGGCCGCCAGAACGAGCTTGTGGAAAAAAGACCCGACTTCAAAACCTCCCTTGCCTTCATAGTTCTTATATACATTTTTTTCCCCTTCAGGATAGTCAAACTCCTTGGTTCCCGTGTTGACAAAAACATGATCATTAGCCAGTTCCCCGAAATAAATTTCGGGACGGGTCACCACCAAATCCACATTGGACTGCGGAGGAATATCTTTAATGAGTAACACCGGCAGTCCTTCCGGAGTAACCTGGTTTACCGGACTCAGCGAAACCCCGTAACCATGTGTGAAAGTCAGGTGTTCGTTGATCCAGGTGCGATTGGGCAGGTTGGAAGATAGCAGTTCCCGTGGTGACAACAGGGTCTGGCGGTAATCTCCGTTGATCCGGTAGCGATCGTTGTCCACAGAATTGAACTGGTAATACGTCCTGATTTCCTGGATCTGTCCCAGAGTGTCGAGAAGCGGTTCCTGATCCCACAGCCGGATGTTTTTGATCGTGGTCGCATTTTCCCGGATGCTTTTTGCGGTCAGAGACGCGGAACCGGAAAGTTCGTGCACCTCTGTCTGACTGAGCCCATATGCTGTTAACGCGCCGGCAATGGTATGCTCCATATAAATGGTTTCCTTGACTAGCTCATTGGGGTCCACCACAAATTTCTGCAATAGCTTCGGGTAAAGATTACCAACAAAAAATACCAGCGCCAATCCTGCGGCCGAAAGCACGATCTTTTTCATACCGGGCCGGACAAGCCCCATAAATGAAAACGCCGCGGAAATCAGGGAAACAACCGTTAAAAGATTGAGCAAAGGAATTTTTCCGTTGTCATCGGCGAACCCGATCCCGGAAATCAGACTGCCTCCCTCTGTCAACAATTCATAGCCCTGAAGATAGAATCCGCTGGCAAACAGCAGAAAGAACAAACCTGCAAGCCCAGAAAAGGTGCGCTTTGCATCAGGAAGAACAACCACTCCTGTCGGCCCAACATAAATAAAACGCTTGAAAAAATAAATCAGCCCCACTCCAAGGGAAACCACGATCATCGTTTCCCACAGCAAAGACTTCACCAGTAACCAAAGAGGCAGGATAAAAAAGTAAAAGGAGATGTCTTTGCCAAATATGGGGTCCACCTCGCCATACGGGGAAGCGTTTAAGTATTGCAAAATGATTTCCCATTGCTGGGCCATCACCAGTCCCGTCATGAAAGCCAAAACCAAAGGAGCTATCAGAATAATCAATTTTAAATTGCTGGCCATAAAATCCAGCAAAGGCACCTCCTGTCGAACCTGGTCCGACAAGAGGATAGGAAGGTGGGAGGTTTTCTTGTGCACTCGATTTAAAAAACCAAATGTCAGCAGGAAAAATAAAACGCCGACCAGCAATCCAAATCCGAATTGCGATATCAGCACCGTCCACAACACTGAGGCGATGCCATGGCTTTCAAACCATAACCAGTCAATATAAAAAGAAAGGATTTTATCGGCAAAAAGCGAACCGGCAAAAACCACTGCCGCCAGAATAAACAACCATTTTTTCATCTTCTCCATCGTCCCACCTCAATTTTCCTTCCATTTTATGGAACAACCCATAGCCGGGATTTGCTCGTTGGATACTTCTTGTTCCGCAGCGATACAATCAAGGGCCTCTTGCAAATCCCTGCGGGTCACCTTTTCTTCATTCTCCCAATTGTCATCAATCCTGCCTCGGTACAAAAGTTTCCGTTCGGGTCCATAAACATAAATATCCGGCGTGCATACGGCAGAATAGGCCTTGGCTGTCTCCTGGGAAACATCGAACAAATAAGGGAAGTTAATGCCCTTTTTCTCTGTGGTCTTCTGCATGTTTTCAAAGGAGTCATCGGGATAACGTTCCGCATCATTGGAGTTGATGCCAACCAACTGAACTCCGCCAGTCTCTTTCTGCAAATCAATCAAGCGCTGGAGCACTGCCTTGACATAGGGGCAATGGTTGCACATGAAAATGACCACCAGGATCTTTTTCTCAGAAAAACTCTCCAGAGAATATGTCTTCCCGTCTACTCCGGGAAGCTTGAAATCCACTGCAGGGGTTCCCAACGGAACCATGATGGAATGCATTAAAGCCATTGTAAATTATTAAAAAGGATTGTTGGAAGAGTCTTGGAAAACCACACACTATTATTTAAAATCCCCATGAAGGTCAGGAATCGACTCATGCTATCAGCCTTTTGGAACTGGCTCAACACAAAAGCACAAGTTTTTCAAGCCGATGATTTGCAGGTCATTCCCGTAACTCGGCAGGTATAACAGGCAGGATGGGACAAGGGAAAGGGGCGCAAGGTTTCTTCAATATTATTTCCCATGCGGGCTTTCGGGTTATCGACAAGAATCGGACAGACGTAAACACCCTCACCCGTTGCCATGCGCGAGGTCGAGCACTGGAGTTGGGTGATATCATAATTCTCGAAGCACTTTTCCGTCACATATTCTTCATCATTATAGTGACGCTCATTTTCAGCCAGTTTTCCCAGCAAAAAACCAGGAAGTATCTTGATTTGCGGTTTTGGTACCCCCGTGGAACGAAGGAATTCAACAAACTTCAATTCCATTTCCGCATCCTGATCCTCTTCCCAAGTGCGCGTGATGGTAAGTGTCGGCGAAAATCCCACTTGGGCAAGACACTCGATGCCGGCCACGGCTTTTCTGTAAGCATTTTTTCCGCGTATGGCATCGTTGGCCTCTTCCTCAAAACTCTCCATGCTCACCCTGAACTTTAAGGGATAGCCGGAGGAGTCCTGAATCTCCCGCAACCGCCGAGCCTTTTCAGGAGTGATCTGAGTTCCATTGGTCAGCACATCCAGAGGCCCGTAACGCAGGATCAACGCCAGGATTTCAAAAATCTCCGGGTTGATAAACACTTCACCGCCGGTGATGTAATAGTCTTTCACCCCCAAGATTGCAGACTCTTCCAGCCTTTCCTTAACCTGAGCAAGGCTCATCATGGCGATGGTGTCGTTCTTAGGTCCACAACTGATAAAACAATGCGTGCATTCCAGATTGCACAGCGTGCCTCCGACCTGCAACCATAGCGTCTCCAGGTTTTTCAAAGGCACTTCAGGAATAGTTCTATTATTCGAATTTTTTACTTGAGTATCCATATCATGCGACGAGCCGCCGCTGGCAAATTCAATCTCGTTATCTACACACAAACGTTTTCTCGGCCTTAAAAGCTATTCCCATTGGCCCCACGCC
>JAPKCW010000024.1:0-16037 GCA_028822815.1 Nitrospinaceae bacterium
CCCGGCCAGCACAGCAACGGCGATGATAATAATAATTGTGGTCATGAAACAACCTCAATAAGGAGCATAGATTTTTAAATCAGGCCCGTGCTGATAGTTGACTTTGTGGATTTTTGCTCGATAATACACGTTTTTGCCAATGTTTGTTATCTTGATCTTGTGCAACAGCTTTAAACTGAGTTTAATAATATGCCCGAATTATTTCTAGAGATTGGTTCCGAAGAAATTCCATCAGGATATGTTCATCCCGCTCTCGGAAATATGCGCGAAGAGTTAGCGGCCTTTTTTTCCCGTAACCAGATTAAGGCTGATTTCCCAGAGGCTTTCGGTACGCCGAGGAGGTTGGTGGTTTCAGTAAAAGGGGTGGATGCCTTGCAGGAAGATATTGTGGAGCTTTTTCATGGCCCAAGCGTTTCTGTGGCTTATGATGATCAGGGTAAACCGACTAAGGCGGCGATTGGGTTCGCCCGAGGCAAGGGGTTAGATGTTTCCGCCTTGACCCGAGAGGACACCCCCAAAGGAGAAGTGGTCTGTGCCCGTGTAGAGAAAAAAGGCCGCCCTACCCCAGACCATCTGAATGAGTTCCTTCCCCAACTTATTGGCAATATTTCTTTTCCAAAAAAAATGCGGTGGGCTGATAGGTCTCGTCCTTTTGCCAGACCCTTACATTGGATTGTGGCATTATTTGATGGCAAGCCTTTGGAGTTCAGTTTTGATGGTATTCAGTGCGGCGACTTATCGCAGGGGCACAGGTTTTTAAAACCCGATAAATTCCAGGTGAAAGACCTTGCTTCCTATCTAATAGAGAGTGCAAACCATTTTTTGCTGGTCGACCGTGACATCAGGAAACAGGAAATTCTTGACCAGGTTCGAAATCTTGCCCAGGAAGCTGGCGGGTTTATGGAAGAGGATCCGGAATTGTTGAATATTGTCAATGATCTGGTGGAGTATCCGGTAGCCATCCGGGGAGATTTTGATTTTCACTTTCTGGAACTGCCCAAGGAGTTATTGGTGATGACCATGAAGCATCACCAGAAATACTTTCCAGTTACTGATGGAAAAGGGAATTTACTACCCTGTTTTATTACGATCAGTAATATCCCTGCCGGAGAAGGACAGGAAATCAAAAATGGCAACGAGCGAGTTTTGCGTGCACGATTGGAGGATGCCCGATTTTTCTATGATGAGGACAAAAAGAAAAATTTGGATGATTTCGTGGAGCCACTGAAGGGAGTCGTTTTCCAGAAAAAGCTGGGAACCCTGTATGAAAAAATGGAAAGGATTTGCGGCTTATCCCGGATTTTGTCTACTCATGTTTGCCCGGATAAAGAAACGCAGGCAATGAGAGCTGGGCGTTTATGCAAGGCTGATCTGGTAACCCTGATGGTTTATGAGTTTCCAGAATTGCAGGGAATCATGGGTGGGTATTACGCTACTCATTCTGGTGAAGAACCCGAGGTCTCTCAGGCAATCCAGGAACATTATCGTCCTGCCTTTAGGGGAGACAGGCCTCCCGCGAGTGAGTTGGGGGCGGTTGTTGCGGTCGCGGACAAGCTTGATACTATTTTGGGCTGTATCGGGGTGGGCTTGATCCCCAGCGGCTCTGAAGACCCGTATGGCCTGAGACGAAATGCACTGGGCATCATACAGATTTTCCTGCACCGGGATTGGCAGATTTCGTTGGACAATCTTGTGGAGGAGGGTCTGCGCTCTATGGGATCGAAAATCAAGCTGGACCCTGAAACCATCAAGAATCATGTGATGGAATTATTTTCCCAGCGATACAAAACATATTTGAACGCGGAGGGGTTTCCCTATGACGCAATTGATTGTGTATTGTCCACAGGCCTGGATTCCATTGTCGATATCAAGGCAAAGGTTTCTGCTTTTTCCGCATTGAAAAAGCAACCTTATTTTGAACCTTTGGCAATTGCTTTTCGTCGAGTGGTCAGCATACTTAATGATGAAGCAGAGGGTGATATAGACCCTGGATTGTTGAGTGAGCCGGCCGAAAAGAAGTTGTTCGAAGCATACTTGAAAGTTCGGGACCCGGTGTTCCGGCATATCCAAAACAAGGAATTTTCTAAAGCTCTGGAAAAAATTGCAGAAATAAAACCCGCTGTTGACAGCTTTTTCGATGAAGTCATGGTCATGGTGGAAGATGTTTCGTTACGCAAAAATCGACTTTGCCTGCTTCAGCAGATTTCCGGTTTGTTTTCAGAGCTGGCTGATTTTTCCCGCATTGTTCTGAAAAAAAGTTGAAAACCTTTTAGCCTTCAGATAACCTAGCCACATTCCATTTGCTCACCATTTCGGCCTCTACTTTCAATTAGTTGGGGCAGGTTTTTTTATGACGCAGAAATATATTTATGCCTTTGGGGATGAAAATACCGAGGGTAACGCAGAAATGAAAAATCTCCTGGGGGGGAAAGGCGCCAACCTTGCCGAGATGGCCTCCCTGGGCATACAAGTCCCTCCCGGGTTCACAATAAGCACAGAAGCCTGCGTTTACTATTTCCAACACAAAAACACCCTCCCTTCTAAATTGTGGGATGAAATTCTTGCCAGCCTGAAAAACCTGGAACAAGTTTTGGGAAGAAAATTTGGCGATACAGAAAATCCTCTTCTTGTTGCGGTGAGGTCGGGAGCGAGGGTCTCCATGCCCGGCATGATGGATACCGTGTTGAACCTGGGACTGAACGATAGTACCGTTAAGGGTTTAGCCAAGAGCACCCAAAATGAATGGTTTGCTCTCGATTCGTATCGCCGGTTCATTGCCATGTTCGGGGATGTTGTGCTGGGGATTCCGGGAGAGCGGTTTGAGTTGATCCTCGCCAAGAAAAAATTAAAACGCAAAATCGAATTTGATACGGAATTTACCCTGCAGGAGTTGAAAGCGCTCATCAAGCAATTCAAGGCCCTGGTGGTCCGCACAACTCAGGAAGAGTTTCCGGAAGACTCCATGCAACAACTGCGCATGACGGTTGAGGCGGTATTCAATTCCTGGAACACGGAACGGGCGCGAATATACAGAAGGCTGAATGGCATCCCGAACGAATGGGGTACGGCGGTTACTATCCAGTCCATGGTGTTTGGCAATATGGGAGATACTTCGGCGACCGGTGTTGCGTTTACCCGGAACCCGGCGACGGGGGAAAAGAAATTCTATGGGGAATACATGATCAATGCCCAGGGGGAGGATGTCGTCGCGGGAATTCGGACGCCCAACCCGATCGAAAAGCTGGAGCAGGATATGCCGGAGGTATATCAGAACTTGGTAAAGGTTTACCAGAAACTGGAAAACCATTACAAAGACATGCAGGATTTGGAGTTCACCATCGAAAACCAAACACTGTATTTATTGCAGACCCGGGCCGGCAAACGCACGGCCGCCTCGGCCATCAAAGTGGCGATCGATATGGTGAGCGAGGGGTTGATTAGTAAACGGGAAGCCTTGATGCGGGTTCCGGCAAACCAATTGGATCAAATCTTTCATCCGATGATTGACCCCAAAGTGAAATTGAAATTATTGGCCAAAGGTTTGGGTGCCTCCCCCGGTGCGGCGGGAGGGAAGATTGTATTTACTCCTGAACGTGCCCAGGAACTGGCCGAGAAAAAAGAAAAAGTCATTCTTGTTCGCATAGAAACATCTCCGGAGGACATTCATGGAATGAGCGTGTCGCAGGGAATTCTGACCGCCAGGGGAGGCATGACCTCTCATGCCGCAGTGGTGGCCAGGGCGATGGGCAAGCCTTGCGTTTCCGGAGTCAATGCTCTGGAGGTTAACGTAAAAAGAAAAAAGTGTAAGCTGGGTGGCATTCAGCTTAAGGAATTGGATCCGATTACTTTGGATGGAACTACTGGCCAGGTGATTAAAGGGGCGGTGCCTTTAATCCAGTCCCGGTTGACCAGTAATTTCACGCGACTGATGACCTGGGCGGGAGAAGTTCGGTCCCTGCAAGTTCGGGCCAATGCTGATACCCCGCATGATGCATTGATGGCACGGGACTTTGGGGCGCAAGGGATCGGGTTGTGTCGGACGGAGCATATGTTTTTTGATGAGGAGCGCATTTCCCTGGTTCGGAAAATGATTGTTGCCGAGGACGGAAAAATCCGCGATGATGTGTTGAAAAAACTGCTTCCCATCCAACGCGGGGATTTTACGGAAATTTTCAAGGTGATGGTTGGGTTTCCCGTCACGGTGCGGTTACTGGACCCGCCTTTGCATGAATTCCTACCCAATTCCTCAGCTGAAATTAAAAACCTGGCAAAAAAGATGAAAGTATCGCCGGGGGCTTTGGGGAAAAAAATCGAAAGCCTGAAAGAAGTTAACCCCATGCTTGGGCATCGGGGTTGTCGGCTTGGAATTACTTTCCCGGATATTTACCGGATGCAGGTCAGGGCCATTGTAGAAGCGGCCTGCAAGCTGGTCAAAAAGGGCATTAAAGTTTTTCCGGAAATCATGGTGCCGCTGGTCGCGCATGTAAACGAATTCAAAGTTGTCCGTGAACTCATCCTGGAAGTGGCCCAAGAAGTGATGCAAAAAATCGGTGTGGATCTGAAATATAAAATAGGAACCATGATTGAGCTTCCTCGGGCGGCTCTGACGGCGGATGAAATTGCGGTGGAGGCGGATTTCTTTTCCTTCGGAACTAATGATCTGACCCAGACCGCTTTCGGGCTCAGCCGGGATGATTCCGGCAGTTTCCTCAACGAATATCTCGAAAAAGGCCTGCTGACCCATGACCCATTTGTAACGGTGGATCAGGATGGGCTGGGTCAATTGATCTGTATCGCGGTTGAAAAAGGGAAAAAGGTCAAACCTAATCTTCACTTGGGAGTATGCGGAGAACATGGTGGAGACCCCGCATCGATAAACTTTTTTAATAAAGTAGGTTTGGACTACGTCAGTTGTTCCCCTTATCGTGTGCCCACTGCCATCCTCGCTGCTGCTCAGGCCGTTATTCAGGAAGACAGTTGATTGCTTTTTCAGTCTTGGGGCAAAACAAAAAACTTCACTGCACTATTTTGTAAACCGGGAAAAAGGTTGACTTCGTTTTTACCGATCACCATAATAAAAAATTCCGTAGTTTGAAAAACTGGCCTCATTACCTGTTTGTGGTGAAGGCCAGTTCCATTTGAAATAACCTGTTACCTGATAAGGTACTCCGTCTGGAGGTTAGGAATGAATATAGCGCTCACCGGTATCACCGGAATGGTGGGTTCCCATCTCATCAAAAAAATTGTTGAAGAAAATCCGGAAGGTTCTCCTCATAACATCCGCGCCCTGATCCGTGAAGGTAGCGTGGTGGAACACTTGAAAACCTTTGAAGATGTAGACTTTATCATTGGAGGCTTGGAGGATCGGGAATCCCTTGCAAAGCTCGTGCAGGATGTGGAAGTGCTGGTGCATCTGGCCCATTTCCCTGGTCCGGTTCAGGCTTATGATGAATTAGTCAAGGTCAATGTCTACGGTTCCTTTGATTTGCTGGAAGAAGCCAAAAAGGCAAAGGTCAAGCAGGTGATCTTCATGAGTTCGTGCACGGTTTTTGGGCAAATTCTTCCCTCGGTTGATAAGGACCACCCCCTCGATGAAAACCACCCGGTTTGGCCGAGTAGTCTTTATGGCTCCATCAAATCCTCGATCGAAGGGTTTTGCCACTATTACTACAAAAGCCGGGCGTTTGACTTAGCTATCCTGCGGCCGGTAACCATTTATGGAGTGCGGCCCCAGCTTGACAAGTCCGAATGGTTTCAAACTATTGATTTTCTCGCCACAAATTATAACGTGGACGTTAAGGGCAGTACCAAATATGTTTCGGTGAAGTCGGTGGTGCAGGCTATACAGAAGATCATGGGAAACGCGGAGGCATCCGGAAAAACCTACCATCTGATCGATGGGCATATCCATAACATGGATCTTGGGCAACTGATTGTGGATACCATCGATTCTTTTGGCGAAGTCGAAGGCGTCATGGGGGAAGATGGTGTACCGATGTCCAGCCAGGCGGCTCAAGATCTTGGAGTCGAGTTTCCCGGTAAAGAAGGCATTGTTGAATATATCAAGCTCATCCATAAGTTGCAGGGCGAATATGGCGGCGAACGGAATATCCAAAACTGGTAGAGGAATCCAACGTGTCGTCTCTTACATCTCAAACATTCATTGACCGGTTGATCCGGGAAAACTTTAAATTTTTCACCGGAGTTCCCTGCTCACTGTTATCGGGCCTGATTTCATGTCTGGAAGAAACTGAGGAAGCCAAATATGTTCCATCGGTGAGGGAAGATTCAGCGGTGGGTCTGTGTGCGGGGGCCTACCTTGCCGGTGCCCTGCCTGTCCTGCTGATGCAGAACTCGGGGCTGGGTTATTGTCTTAACGCGTTCACCTCGCTGAACCTGATTTACCGGATTCCCGTTTTGGTCATTATGAGCTGGCGGGGCCAGGGTGGAAAAGATGCCCCCGAACATATCATCATGGGAGACATCAATCAGAAGCTTCTTGAAACTGCGGGAATGGATTACTCAGTTTTAAAGCCGGAAAATTGCGACCAGGTTCTCGAAACTGCCATGCGAAAAATTAATGAGGAGAAGCTCCCTTATACGCTCCTTGTTGAGAAAGGTTTGTTTGATGAAAGGCATTGAGGCATTTCAGGAATTACTGCCCTTATTGGGAGACGAACCCGTGGTGCACGCCAATGGATTCATTTGCCGGGAGTCGTTTACCTTAAAAGACCGGGAAGCGAATTTTTATATGATTGGTTCCATGGGGCTGGCATCTTCTATCGGATTGGGTGTGGCTTTATGCAAGCCGGACCGAAAGGTGATTGTGCTGGATGGAGATGGCAACGTCTTGATGGCATTGGGTACGCTGGCCATGATTGCCGCAGAGGCACCTAAAAACCTGGTGCACGTTGTGATTGATAATGAAGTATATGAGTCTACAGGAAGCCAACGCACACTTTCCAATACGGTTCCTCTTGAACAAATTGCCAAAAGCTCGGGTTATCGACAAGCGGCGCGAGTGGATAAAAAAGAAGACATCAAGCCGGCGTTTGAAAAAATGCTGAACTCCGAAGGGCCAGGTTTTCTACTGATCAAGGTGGAACCCTGCTTTGATCGCAAAACAGGACGCGTGACGCACACACCCGAAGAGATCACCAACCGTTTCATAAAATCCCTCCGCTAGGCGCCAGCGTGATACCCCATTCGGGGCATGAAAGCTAATGAATGGATATAACTCGCTGGACCCAATACACAAGAACACATTAAGCCGAGACAACTATTTGCTAGCAGATAAAGTTATTGCTAGTTGCCACTGGCCGCCTGGCCAGTTAGGCTAATAAGTCAACTGCCGACCCGGCACTTGATTCAGAAGCTACTGCATTGCCCTCTTCACCACTCAGTTCCGCGGTCTGATTGACAGGTGGGATGGGGCTGGTCTGAGCTTCCTCCGTAGTGGTGCCTTGAGGTTCGCTGGAAGCGGATGCCAAACGAGCACTTTTGCTTCCATCGTTAGAATTTGTTTCGGTAGTTTGTTTTTGAGCAGATGCGAAATTTCCCAGGCTTGAAACTTCCATGGTGCGACTCCTTTAAAGTAAAAAAATCCTGCTTAATATTTTCGAGAAAGAACTTATTTTTCGAGAAAAAACTTATTCCGTAATTTCGTTGACTCCATCACGAATAGCGCTTCTCAACTGTATTTCTTCTTCCGAAGGAACGGATCTAACCACTTCCTGGGTCTTGGGGTCGATGACCTGAAGGACCACATCGTTGTCATCCGTTACTGAGAACTTTCTTTGTTCGCTATTTAGTGATGTTTGCCCACTTTTGCCGGTCTTTGCCAAAACTTGCCCTTGCGATGACAGATCAACGGTGTCTCCTGATGGTTTAGGGTCAGAAACCGGACCCGCTTCGGACCGTGAGCTTGATGAAGAGGACCGTGGTTTGGGGGCTGTCGGATTTCCCGCTGGGTTAACGGCTTGAATTTCCATGATGCTTTACCTCTACTGCGTGGCATGAAAGGTTTATTATTAACTAATTGAAAAATAACTACTTATTTGGACTCCCCTCTTGTGTTTGAACTTTTTGCCTAGTCCATGCATTCTTCTTAACGGTGACTTTAGTGAAATCTTTAATAAATTTTTACACAAATTCAGGAAAGACCCTCACATTTTAGGGAGAGGGTGGTTGCGGGCTGGATAAAGGTTTGAATTAAGCGACTTTAGAGGTTATGATACCGGGCTAAAAAATATTTAAAAACAAAGTGGTTCAGGGAGTTTTGCCTGATTCTTAAGGGTGGAAAACTTCCTTGTCGGTCGCTATTTATGAAAGAGTTTCACAACATCCTGAAATACGCCAAGCCGTATATCAAAAGCCTTATTTTCGCATTTCTTTGCCTGGCTTTGACATCGTTGATCAATCTGGTTTTGCCTTTGATCGTCCGCAATATGATCAATGCTGTGATCGTATTAAAAAACAATGAGATGCTGGATAGTTTGGCATGGGATTTAATCATCATCATTGGCCTTCAAGCGGCGTTTGCGGTTACGCATAATTATATTTTTGGTTTTGTGGGACACAGGATGACCACCGATTTTCGCATCGAATTTTTTTCCCACATTCAATCTCTTTCTTTGCGTTTTTTTCAGGAGCGCCGAGTGGGAGAAATTTTATCCCGCATGAGTAACGATATATCAGTGATCCAGAATGCGTTGGTGACCATTCCTGTTGCCTTGTTGCGCCAAAGCATCACACTGCTTGGTGCCCTGGCGATTATTCTGTATCTGAACTGGAAATTAACCGGGCTTATTTTGCTTATTTTGCCCCCCCTGATGATTTTTGCACGGGTATTTGGGCGGCGGTTGAAAGTGTTTTCGGAAAAGCTTCAGGATCAAGTTGCGCAGGCAGTGGTGGTTCTTGAGGAGGTCATGTCGTCCATCAAGATTGTGAAGTCCTTCACCCGCGAACCTTATGAACGGAACCGTTTTCAGGAAAAAATTGAAACGGCTTTTGAAAGGGCGGTGGACAAGCTCAAAATATCTGCGTTTTTTGGTCCCTTTATTTTAGGGCTCACTTTTCTGGTTTCCGCGTTGTTGATCTGGTATGGCGGATATCAGGTTATGCAGGGGGCGACCACTCCCGGCGAACTGGCGGCTTTTTTCCTTTACGCCCTGATCATTGCAGGACCCATCGGAACTTTTGTCCGACTATATACCCAGATTCAGGAAGCACGTGGTGCCATCCAAAGAGTTTATGAGATTCTTGATACCGAACCGATTGTCCAAAATCCTGAAAACCCAGTATCGCTTGAAAATATAACGGGGAGTATCCAGTTTGAAAACGTTTCTTTCGGTTATCAGGACACGGGGGTGATTCATGATGTCAGTTTTGATGTGCTACCGGGTCAGACGGTTGCTCTGGTAGGCCCTAGCGGAGCCGGCAAGTCCACCATTATCAAACTTCTGTTACGCTTCTTCGATCCAAATTCCGGGACTATTCGTCTCGATGGTCATGGTATCCGCACGTTGGACCGCAAAAGTTTTCTCAGCCAGATTGGCCTGGTTCCCCAGGAAACGCTTCTGTTCGGCGGAACGGTAAGGGAAAATATTCTTTATGGAAAACTCGATGCCACAGAAGCGGAACTGGAAGAGGCCGCGCAAAAAGCCAATGCGCATGAGTTCATCACGAATATGGAAAAAGGTTATGACACAATTGTTGGTGAGAAGGGAACGAAACTTTCCGGGGGAGAAAGACAGAGAATAGCCATTGCCCGAGCCATTTTGAAAGACCCGAAAATTCTGGTTCTGGATGAGGCGACCTCATCCCTGGACAACCGATCCGAATCTCTCATCCAGGAAGGTTTGGAAACCTTAATGGCCCATCGTACGACTTTTATCGTGGCGCATCGCCTGAGCACGATCCATAAGGCCGATCAGATTATTGTCCTGGATAAGGGGTGCATTGTTGAAACAGGTCAACATGAAAATTTAATGAACAACAAAGGCCTGTACCACACTCTATACACCATGAAAATGCTTGATCCCACCGTACATGAAGGATCGGGTTTGTGACCCTGTTTTGGAGAACAAAAAATTCCGATTTATAAATGTTTCGGGTATACGGCTAGAGATTGGGTTTTAGAAGAAGGAAGAAGCTTGAGGGCGGGAGCAAAGGCTACTCTCCCGGATCGGCACCAATTAAAAATCCTACCAAATGCGCTTTTTTCTCTGGGTCGCCGCGGTAATAGGTGCGCACCAGTCTCTGGATCAATTCATTTAATGTTGGGTCTTCCCCGTAAGTTTCCATGGCTTCATTGACGCAAGGCTCTTCGCCACCTGGAGCGTGCTGCGTTTTCTTGATAGGCCCTCTACCTGTCAACAGCCAAATAATATTGAGGTCCGTGTGCTGGTAAAGTTTTGCGATGGTGTCAGCCGAGGGCAGAGATTTGTTGTTCTCAATATCCGACAACGAGCCTTGAGAGATTCTGATCAATTTCGCCAGTTCGAAAGATTTCAGCGGCAAAGCTTTCCTCCATTGCCGGAGCCGTGATCCTAAAAATTTGGCTGTTCCTGATTTTTTTTCTTGCATTTTATGGTATACCAATTATTATTATCATAGCCATCTTTGACCCTAATTAATTTTAATGCCCAAAATAACCAAAAAGTAGTTTCAGAAAATGCTATGTACGGGAGGCTAGAAAAGTTTTTTCTAAAGTCCCTGTGGCAAACTTAAAGAACCTGATTCCCCAAATCTTCAGCGTCCGACCAGGTTTGAGAGGGAAAATGTAGGAACAAAATATTGGTAAGTTGTTCAAACTTGCAATAGTCTATATTTCTATATTCCCTTAAAACATTCCCCGCGTCAATCTTTTTTCGTGCTTTTATTGTCTGAAAATTTTTACAAGAAAATAGTGATTATTACGACACACTCCTGGGTGTTTATTAGCAAGCGGCTTAGAAATCCAGGGGCAGAGAGGGATTTTTGGGTAAAAGGATTTGAAAAAAACCTACCATTTCCTGGAAGGAATAATGTTCTACCAGGAACTTGTATAGATGCGGGGCATAACGGGAGAGCCTTCTTTCTTCCTTCCCATCAATAGCGATGTCTACGTAAATCACTATTTTGGGTAACCGATATTTTAATAACTTTACTAATGCACGTTCTTTTTTTTCTTCAAGCATGCCTGGCAATATCCATTCATAAGGTGTCGGGTTAACACGGTCAGAAAGAAAATAAAAAATGGGATTCAGCGGCAGGGCCAGAATGGCATCTCCTTTTTTCGAGTGCAGGTTTATTTTGTCAATGACCTTCTTGATCCATTTGGCCTCGCCAGGATTTGTATAGACATCCATTTTTTCCAGGGAGAGACGAGTGGTTTCCAGCTTCATGGCACCAATGCTTCCAGCATAAAAACCGTGATGGGTGTTCATCTCGAAATAAAACAGGAAGGGCAAGAAAACGGTGAGAAGATTCAGCGGTAGCCGCATGAAAATTCCATTTTGCCCAACGGGTTTTTGCAGGGAAAGAATCTTTTCCCGGATTCCATACAACAAATAACATAGGAGAAGATAGAAAGGAGGCAGCGTTCTTAGCAGGTTGTCGAATCCTGCCCGCCATATTACCAAGCCAAACGCGCAAGCTCCGAATAGCAAAATGGCAAGTACCATCAGATGGGCAATGTGGAACGTTTCTTTTTTTATGACGAGTCGGTAAAAAAGAAGGATGGTCACAACGCCGTAGGTAAAAGGGGGGAGGTAGAACAAAATCCTTTCAAACATCTGGTGGGCTCCAACTTTTTCGAGAAGGGCGAAAAAAGGAAGAATTTCCGGGAACGGGTTTCCCCAGACTTCATGCGCATCCACAACCAGTTTAAATACTTTCGTGAAGTAACCGTCCTTTCCCAGATAGACCGCAAATAGAATGGCCGCAACCCCGGCCAGCAGAAAGTAAAATTTGCCTGGTTTTGGTGATGCTGAAGCCGCTTGCTTCGGTGAAAAATTAAAATCAACCCGCCAGTGTTTTACGTTGAACAGCAAGGCAAGTGTGCCCAGGCTGACCAATATCGAGAAAAGGGTGACTTCAAATTTAAAAAAGGAGCTTAAAAAAATGGCCGCGCCCAGTCCGAAAAGGGATGCCAGGTTTCTTTTTTCCACAACGTTCGTAAGGCAATACAGGTTCAAAATGACAAAGAACGTGTAGAACCGGTTGTAATACATGGATGGCGCAGAAAGCATGAACAAAGCCGCCAATAAGGCAAATCCGGCAGGCATGATTTTACGGCCCATGGAATAAATCATTATTACCATTGCGGGGGTAAAAAGAAGGACACCGATGCGCAGGCTTTGAATCTCCACCCCGAACAGTTTGAAAAACAGCATTCCATACCAGTAACGACCTGGGAGGTAGCCATTGGGATTGAAGTCTACAAGAGCCTTCTCCCCATTAAGTGTTCTTAAGGTCCCATTGGCATATCCCCCTTCGTCCCAAATATTCAATCCATATTCGCAAAAGGACCAGAAATAGGCTAGCAGTGCAATATAGATCAGGGAAACCCGGCCCCATCGTTTGACAAAGGTATTGTTTGTTGCAGATGCGTTGTCCATTTTTTGTTCTATTCTTGCAGAAACGCCCGCATTTCCTGGGCGAGACTCTGATTTTCCTCAAGTATATTTTCAAAGTTGGGATTATCATCGGTATTCAGTTTTTCTTTTACCTTGAAGATTCGGGCGAGGGATTGCTCGATGGTAGTGCGGGAGATTTTTCCCGCTTCCACATCCTCGATCATAGCGTTTTGAAGTGCACTTACTTTTTCCAGATCGTGACAGATGAGAAACACATCGACCCCGGCCCGGGTTCCCAATTCAGGGATAGACTCCAGCTTTTGATCGATGGCCTGCATCTCCAGGTCATCAGAAATAATGATTCCTTCAAACTGTAGGGAGTTTCTCAGCACATCGTTCAAAATGGAGTACGAAAAGGTGGCGGGTTGCCTGGCATCCCAAGCCGGGTAGACAACATGCGCCGTCATGATGACCTGAAGACCTTGCTGGATGGCGCGGATGAAGGGGACCAGTTCGATTTGTTCCAGTGACTCTCGTGTCCGCTCTACTTGCGGCAGAGCAAGATGCGAATCTTGCGATGTATCCCCGTGCCCGGGAAAATGTTTTCCCACAGGAATGACTCCGGCATCATAAAACCCGCGGATCAACTCAGCTCCTAAACGGGCAACCTTCGTGGGGTCCGTATCCAGGGCTCTCTGCCCAATGATAGGATTTGCAGGATTGGAGTGGACATCAAGAACCGGAGCGTAATCCATATTAATTCCTACCGCCCGTAATTCTTTTCCCATTGCAAGTCCAAACCTATAGGCCAGTTCATCAGAGTTGGCCTGCCCCAGGCATGACATAGGAGGAAACTGTGTAAAAGGTTTACCGAGGCGAGCGACCCTTCCTCCTTCCTGATCCACCGAAATAAAAAGCGCGGGGATTTCTGCATGCTCAGCGGCCAGCGACTGGAGGTCGTTTATTAATTGAAGCAATTGATCGGGATTTTTATAATTGCGCTCGAACAGAATCAAGCCACCAATACCCTGTTGAACAATCAGTTCTTCAGTTCGGGCGTTGAGGGCGGTTCCCTCAAATCCTGATATAATCATCTGGCCGGTCTGTTGTTTCAGGGAAAGCAAAAGGAATCAGCGTTAGGAAAGCGTTGTTGAGCGGGCATCGTTGCCCGGTTCGGCACCCGTATGTTACCATAACGTTAGAGTACCTCTAAAAAATTGTCGCCCTGAGTCATTCTGAGCTAGTCGAAGAACGAAGGGCTTGAACCCTTTATGGGTGGGCTACGCTTCGATGAACTCAGCGTGACCTTAACTGAATCTTAAATATATGTTACGCAGAGTAGTGATCACCGGCCTGGGCGCAGTGAGCCCAAACGGCATCGGCCTGAAAACTTTTTGGGAAAATACTTGTAACGGGATCAGCGGCATTGACCGTATAACCAGCTTCGATCCTTCGGCCCTGGCTTGCCAGATCGCCGGTGAAGTGACCCAGTTTGATCCTTCCATTTATTTTTCTGCGGCGGATTTAAAAAAACTGCCCCGCTCCATCCCACTTGCTGTGGCGGCTTCTCAGGAAGCGTTAGCCCATGCCGGGATCGATCTTGCTGATTTTTCGGAAGAGGACTTTGAAGGGCTGGGGGTTCTGGTCGGGAGCGGAGGGTCGGGATTTGATTTTTCGGAAAAACAGTTCGAAATTTATTTCTCAAAACAAAAAAACAGGATCAGCCCTTATGCCATATCTAATTCTCTGGTGGGTATGCTTTCCAGCGAAATCTCCATGTACTTTGGATTGCAGGGCCGGAGCCATGTGCTCTCCAATGGATGCACCAGTTCCACCGATGCCCTGGGCTATGCTTTTAATGCTATTCGATTCGGCCAGGAAGACTGGTTTGTCTCGGGGGGGGTGGAGTCCTGTGTCACTCCTGCCATGATGCAGGGATTTGAAAGAATGAAAGTCAACCCGATGAACTTTAACGATTCTCCAACACGAGGCTCTCGTCCTTTCAACCTGGATCGGGAAGGATTTGTCCTGGCGGAAGGTTCCTGGATGATTATTCTGGAAGAACTGGAACACGCCAAGGCGCGGGGAGCAGAGATCATCGCTGAAGTTTCAGGATATGGCACTACCTGCGATGCCTATCACCGGGTAGCCATGATGCCGGATGGAAAACAGTCATCGAGAGCAATGAACCTTGCCTTGCGTGACGCGCAAGTGAATAAAGAGGAAGTGGATTATATCAATTTCCACGGAACGTCAACATTGATCAACGATAAAGTCGAAACACTGGCGGTCAAGCAGACCTTCAACAGCCAGGCCATGAACATCCCGTCCAGTTCTACAAAATCCATGGTGGGGCATCCGCAAGGAGCATCGGGAGCCTTGGGGGTAACCGTTTCGGCCCTTTCATTAAAAAACGGATTCATGACTCCCACCATCAATATGGAAAACCCGGACCCGGAATGCGACATGGATTATGTTGCCAATGTAGGAAGAGAAAGCAAAATAAATATTGCTGTCAGCAATTGCATTTCGTTCGGATCAAAAAATTCCGCCATCGTCCTGAAAAATTTCAGATAAAACAATAAGACAATAAAACCATGAAAATTTTTCAATCTGTTTGGCAAAACCTGATGACAGCAGGGCTGACCGTTTTTGTTCTGACAGGTTGTGGCGGAAAACTGGTGGATGTTAATGTGACGATTGTCGATCAGAAGACGGCGTTGGAAAACCAGATATTGGGCAGTTATGAAGAGTTGAGTAGCGAGGTTCTTTTGCTGGCATCGGTGCGGTCGGTGGATGAAGAAGGCAAACTCAAACCCACCACCGAAATTCCAAAAGGCAAGCTGAAGGCTCTAAGAGCCATGCAACGTCAGGAATTCAACCGTGATGATATTCAAGGGTTCAAACAAACTCTCTGCGCCGGCGAGGGCAATGATAGCTTCCTGAAATTTTTCGACAACGAACGCACCAAAACCGATGCCCAATTTAAAGAATTTGCCGAGGCCATTATTGCGGAAGAGAATGAAGACCGACTGATTATTTTACAAAGAATTGTAGCGACTAACGAAAACTTCACCGAACAGGACCTGCCAAAAATCCAAAAAATTTCCGCCAGCCTCAACCGCGACAACGCCAAACCCGGCGAAAAAATCCAAGAAGAAAACGGCAACTGGAAAATCAACTGAAAACCTTTTTCAGCGGTTTCGAAAAGTGTGAATCGCCCCAAACCTCCTCAATCCCCATTTCTAGAAGCGCAACGAGACAGGTTCGCGCAAATAAGTATCGACCCATTCGCCTCCCCTGCTAAGGGGCTAGCGGTAGGGCATTTTGTTGCCTGCCAACTGCTTTACAATATCGGCTTCAAATTGGTTTTCAACCCGGACAAATTCTTCAAACTCTTTTGGACTTTTGAATTCGAAAACCTTGGGTTCTTTTTGTCCGCAGATTTCTTCGTCCTGCTCAACGGTTAAAATATTT
>JAPKCW010000025.1:0-15933 GCA_028822815.1 Nitrospinaceae bacterium
TGGTCACATCGGACAAGAGAAAAACGGCCAGGTCAAAAATCCCTTGCGGCTTTGGCAAAGGCCGGGCCTGCACCAGCGGAAAAATCACGATGGAGGTAAAAAGTATGAGTCCGATTTTCATGCTCACAGGAACCTGCCGACTCCCCAACACCGGAACAAAAAGGATCAGGGCTCCGACTCTGAAGAACACAAACAGGAACCTTTCAAACTCAGCATAATTGAGATTGAAAATATCCATTATTGAATATAGTCAGGAAAATTGTTGAGAATTTTAGAGGTGAAGGTCATCATCAACTGCATCAACCAGGGGAAAAACAACAGGACAGACAAAAACACAGCCAGAATTTTAGGGATGAAGGTCAAAGTCAATTCTTGAATCGAAGTAACAGCCTGGAAAATTGAAACCGCAAGACCGGTTATCAATCCGAACCCCAGCATGGGCGCAGATAAAAGCAGGGTGGTCTTCATGCTTTCCATCGCAAAATCTATAATAAATGCCTGGGTCATACGTATTTACCCTCCAAAACTTCTGATTAGCGAACCCACGGTTAGATACCAACCATCCACCATCACGAACAGCATCAATTTGAATGGAAGGGAAATTAAAACAGGAGGAAGCATCATCATTCCCATAGATAAAAGTATGCTGGCCACGACCATGTCCAGAATCAAAAAAGGAATATAGATCAAAAATCCGATCTGAAACGCCGTCTTCAATTCACTAATGATGAATGCGGGAATCAGGGCTTGAATCGCTAACTCTTCCTCGCTGGCAGGATGGTCATCGGTCAAATTCACAAACAGGGAAAGATCTTTATCCCGGGTTTGCTTTAACATAAAACGTTTAATGGGAGCCTCCGCCAGCTTTAATGCATCCATCTGCGATATTTCTTCATTCAAATAAGGCTGCAAGGCGTTTTGGTTGATTTCTCCCCAGGTCGGCCCCATCACAAAAAGAGTCAGGAACAAGCCCAATCCGATTAGGATCTGAGTTGGCGGGGTTTGTTGTGTACCCATTGCTTGCCGGAGAAAAGATAATACAATAATGATCCGAGCAAAGGATGTCGTCATAATCAGGATTGATGGAGCCAGCGTCAAGATTGTGAGCAGGAACAAAATCTGCAAAGCGCTGGAAACTTTTCCGGGTTCGTCCACGTCTTCCATGCCAAATTGAATGGAAGGAAGCGGTATCGCTTCGGCAGGTACAATCCCACCAACTAAAAATACTGGGACAACGAGAATTAAAAGTAGACTGGATATTTTTATATTCATGCTCTTGCGGTTCTAAACCTTCCCATTTGCTGTTTGATCTGTGCCGTCACATCGGCTACCGTTTTGCCTTTATTGATTTTTTCGGTGCCGGAAAACTGTTTCATATAGTTTGAAAACCCCGCTTTCCCGCTAGACGCTTTGGCTTCTTCCGCTTGACGGTTCCCAAGAGTCCAATTCAAACCACTGCCCCCTTTTCCTCCTTTAGATTTAATCTCTTCTATTTTTTCAGGGTCAGTTATATTGGTAAGTAGCGAGATATTATCCTGTGACATTCCAAGCACCAGCACCTCACCTGCGACTTCGACCAAGACAATATTTTTTTTGGGTGCTAAAAATCCACTACCCAGAACATTCACCAGCTTTTCCCCGCCGCCAAACATCGTGTTTTTCAATACATATTTCTTGAAACCAAAAAACAGAAGAAACATGATTCCAAGAACCACAGCCAGCATGGAAAACATTTTCAAGCTGGAGGGAATCAACTCAATAGGTTTTCCTGTTGGCCGGGAATCTTTCAAGGAAAACAGGTTCCCCTTCGTTTTCGAACGATCATTTTGGAATTTTTGTGTTTCTTTTTCCGCTTTGGAATTTGGCAGGGCGGCTTTTTTAATTCGATCAACGATCGGATCTACCCCCATTCCGGCACGGACCACCTTAATATCCGGAACCTTCTCCACCTTTCTTGTTTCCCGGGTTTGAGCAGTTGTTGATATTTTTTTCAACTTTGTAGTAGCCAGGGTTTTCTTATTTATCTGAGCCCGGATTTTCGCGGAAGCTCGGGCCAGAAAAACCGCTAATTCGTCTTCGGTCATCAGGTCATCGGATTCCCGACTTTCAACGAAGGAGGCGGACTTCGGGTTGAACACAGGCCTCACCTGGCCAAGACGGACAATCACAAACCGTCCCTGACGGGCAAGGTGGAACCGGTCCTGGAGATCATCGGACTTATCTTTTTTCAGGAATCGAACCCGCAAAGTTTCCGCATCGAATTGAGCGGCAAATACCTTCGTGATGGAAGAACTGTCAGCAGGAAAATATTTTTTCGCGGGCTTAATAAATGCCAGGGGAAAATCAATTTGAACCGACTTATCAAGAAACACCGGACCCTTATAGTCACCAACTGGCTTCTCAAACTCCAGTCGAACAATGAATCCATCATCCACTTTGCTGGTAGTTACATTTTTTAAAAGGTTAAGAGAATCCCATTTCTCGTAGGCTCCAGCCAGAGTGGTGAGAGAAAACAAAAAGATTCCAACCAGAAGTTCAATTCTTAAAGCACGTTTCATTTTAAGTACCCTTGCTCGTTTTAAGTTCCGTCAAAAAACCGACAAGTTTTTCCTTAAAACACTAAATTGCAAAGGTCGTACCTAAATGAAACAAATTTTAGGCAAACACAGTTTTTTTAGGGCTTTTATTTGTGCAACAGGGTGGGAGTCTGATACCAACGGTATTTTTCCAGGCAGGAGTACTCAGAGGAGAAACGACAAAACCGGCCGCAGAGCTATCAATGCGACCGGTTTTATACCAGAGACTGCACGCGTTCCATGGGTGAAACAATATCGGTCAACCTCACGCCAAACTTTTCGTTAACCACTACCACCTCACCACGGGCCACCAGCTTTTGATTGACCAGAACTTCCAAAGGCTCACCCACCAGTTTGGTCAGTTCTATTACCGACCCCTGCCCTAATTGCAGGAGATCGTTGATCAACATTTTGCTTCGGCCCAGCTCCACGGAAACAGTCAGGGGGATGTCGAGAATGAGGTCCAGGCTTTTGGTTTCGCCACTTGGAGCTGCGGATTTATCCGCCTCATCCAAAACCTCATCAGCGTCTTCCCCTGCGTCGATATCCTCGATATCTTCCAGAGCTTCAAGATCCTCTTTTGCGGCTTCATCTTCCATAATCTTATCCTTCCCTTTCGATCACTTCAGTTATCTGTATGGCTTTGTTTCCTCGTGAAACGCCGGGGAAACCTTTAAATTTGGGGTTGCCCTCCACTTTCAAAATTAATGGATCGGTAACATCATTGCCCAGAATAAGCGTATCTCCCACCTTGAAACCCATAAGATCCTCGGGGGTAATCTCCGTAGTGCCCAACTCGGTGATTATTTCGATTTCGGTGGATAAAAGCTCTCCCCTGAGCCTGCGGACCCAAACATGATCCACTTCGAGTTTTTCACTCTGGAACTGGGCTTTAAGCTTGGGAATCACCGGCTCAATGGCCTCATAAGGAAGGCAAATTGTCAACGTCCCGGAAATGTTTTCCATTTCTATCTCGAACAGGATGACCAATACGATATCGGTCGGGGGGACAATCGCCGCAAACTGGGGGTTGCCTTCCGAGCGGACAAAACTTGTGGTTACCGTATGCACAGGCCGCCAAGCTTCTTCCAGATCTTGAAGAACGCTCAATATAACGGTCTTGGTCATTCTGATTTCAATGGCACTGAAATCCCGGTCGGTGATCTTGGCCTCCTTGGCCCCGGACCCACCAAAAAAAGTATCGACCACCGCGTAAACTACTTTACTTTCGACAATGACCAAACCATGACCACGCAAAGGCTCCATGCGGAAAATATGCATACTGGAAGGGACAGGAAGGGATCGTAGAAAATCCCCGAACTTAATCGTATCTGTGGAGACGGTGCTGACATTTACAGATTTACGCATCAAGGTGGAAAACGTATTCTTGAATAATCGAGAAAACATCTGGTTAATGATGTCCAAGGATGGAAGCCGACCACGAATGATTTTTTCCTGGCTGGTGAGATCGTAAGCGACAATACCGGAAACTTCTTCCGGCGCTTCATCCTTTTCCGTTTCAATCTCACCGTCACCGACACCCCTTAATAAGGCATCTACTTCACCCTGTGATAGAACCTCACTCATAACTGACTCATGCCTTCTGAATAACCTTTAATATTGTATCACTGAATAATAAATTCAGTAAAATACGCTTCCTTAATATGTCCCACTACCAGAAACCGGTTCACACGGGTAGTGATCTCATCCTTGAGCTTGAACTTACCCTGCACGGAGTAGACATCTTCAAATGCCTTACTGCTAAGCAGGATCAAAATGGAATCGGTAACTTTCTGGATATTTTCCTTTATCTCCAAACGGACTTCCGGGGTGCTCAACTCCAGAAAAATCGTGACTTTAAGAAAACGCTTACCTTCACTGCCGGCCAAATTGACAACGAACGGATCCATCGGAAACATGACACCCAAGAAAAGGTCTTCCTCCGCTGGTGCCTCCTCTTTACCTTCCTCGCCTTCAGCAGGCTTTTCCTCGACCGGCTTTTCCTGAAAAAAATTGATATAAGCGTAATAACCACCGCCTCCTAATACCAGCAGGCCAACGATGATACCTATGATCATGCCTATGGGTTTTTTCGCTTCCGCCCCTTCGAGCTCGTCTAATGCATCCTCTTCTTCTGCCATAACTCGATCTCCCGCCCCTTATTGATTACCAAAAAGAATAATTTAAGCGTTAAAATTCAGGGACTTATTTGTTTTCTCCCAATTATTGAGCAATTTGTATGCCAAACCTGGCCGCATTAATCCAAAACCATATAACTTATTATTTTTAAACGTGTTACAAGCTTTCCCCTCCAAGCCCGCCCTGAGAAGTTCCAGGAATGATTTTCCCTTTGCAGTCATATTATTGACGTAAATCAATGTCAGCCAATGATCGATTTTACAATTCAAATTCTAAAATAAATATCATTTTTTGATGCATTTTGTAGCAATTTTTGGAAGCCATTACTTAACAAGCAAGCAATCTGCTTCTACCGACCTGTTTCTTTATTGTATCGCAGTAGCTAAAAACTAACATCTAAATAATTGTTATTAAAGCATTTAACTAGCTTATCTCTCTTCACAAACCTTATTTTTCCACATTGGTATAAAAACTGAAAACCTAATTAGTGTAAAGGGCCCTTAATCAGCCCCCTATTTTACTTCATTTTTAAGATCGGGTTTTATGAAATTCAGCAGTCAATTGAATAGGGTCGCCCTAACATTTTTATTCATGCTCTTTCCTGTGATCGCAACAGCAGAGGAAATCAACAAAATCAGCTACCCGGACACCGCTTGGATACTGATTTCCTCGGCACTGGTAATGCTCATGCTTCCTGGCCTGGCACTGTTTTACGGTGGCATGGTGCGGCGCAAGAATGTTCTGGCCACATTGATGCATTGCTTTATACCGCTCGGAGTCATCACAGTGCAATGGGTACTGTTTGGTTATTCTTTAGCCTTTGGTAATGATATCGGACATTTTGTCGGAGACCTGAGCAAAGCCCTCTTTACAGGAATCGATTTTAAGACCCTTTCCGGCACCATCCCAGAATATCTGTTCAGCATGTTTCAGTTGATGTTCGCCATCATCACTGCTGCCCTTATCAGCGGAGGAATTGCCGAACGAGTGGACTTTAAAGCTTAGATCGTCTTCATTTTTATATGGTCGACTGTGGTTTACGATCCTATTTGCCATTGGGTCTGGGGTGGTGGGTGGCTGAGTGACATGGGAGCCCTGGATTTTGCGGGCGGCACGGTGGTTCATATTGCTTCAGGCACCGCCGCGTTGGCCGCCGCTCTCGTTCTTAAAGCACGTAAAGGGTTTCCGGGGAAACTCATGATCCCCCACAGCCTGCCTCTGACTCTTCTAGGGGCGGGACTTTTATGGTTCGGGTGGTTCGGGTTTAATGCGGGCAGTGCGCTGGCGGCAGACGAAATAGCGGTTCTCGCATTCACCAATACCCAAGTCGCTACCGGTGCCGGGCTCATCGGCTGGCTTATCGCCGAGTATATCAAAATTGGAAAAGCCAGTGCCCTCGGAGCGGCTTCAGGGATCGTAGCAGGTTTAGTCGCCATCACCCCGGCCGCAGGCTTTGTGGAACCTCTTTGGGCAATGGTAATCGGCTTTCTCGCCGGATTCATCTGCTTTTCCGCTGTGGTGATAAAGATCAAGGTTGGCTACGATGACTCGCTCGATGTTTTTGGAATCCATGCCGTGGGGGGGGGCTTGGGGGACTCTCGCCACAGGATTATTTGTCACCATAGGGGGAACGGGGCTGCTGGTCGGCAATTTCCATCAGGTTTGGGTTCAATTGGTGGGTATTGGGTCCGCAGGAGCCTACTCTTTCATCGTCACCTATATTCTGGTCATCATTATTGATAAAACCATCGGGTTCAGGGTGAACGATGAAGATGAGGAAATGGGACTGGATACCACCCAGCATGGTGAAACCGGATATAACCTGGTATAAAAATGATTTTAATAAGGCAACCCTGCAGTTTCTTGAAATTAGCTTTTAACAATTGGCTTTTTGACATTTAAAACATATATTTTTTAACTATAATTGTGCTTATTACCTTTAAAAGTAATGGCTTTAAACAAAATTATCAACTAGTTTTGAAAACCAACGTTTAAAATTGATTAGAAAGAGAACCCGCATGAGGATTTTAACCTCGTTTATTCTAAAGTCAGTATTTGTAGCACTTCTGGTATTAAGCATGATGTTTTCTGCAGGATCCACTAATCAGGCCCAGGCGGAAGAAGCCGAACTCATAAATATTCCAGGTAGCTTTTCAGGTTCTCTGGGATTTTTTACCGACTACCGCTATAGAGGTTTAAGCCAAACCGATCGGCATCCAACAATTCAAGGTAGCTTTGATTGGGCGCATGAAAAGGGCTATTACCTCGGGGTTTGGGGTTCCAATGTAGATTTTGGTGAATCAGGAGCAACGGCTGGACAAGGAGCCAGCACTGAGTTTGACTTTTACGGTGGTGTTGCAAGGCAATATTATGGTATCGACATTGACCTAGGACTTCTTTGGTACACCTATCCTGGAGCCCAAGATAGTCTAAGTTACGATTTTATGGAATATACTGCAAGTATTGGGTATAGCTGGGAAATACTATCGCTCTCCACGGGGGTTAATTTTGCTCCGGAGTTTTATGCATCATCTGATGAAGCCACCTATTGGACTTTTGATGCTGAGGTTAGCTTGATTCAAAACCTGACATTTACCGGTCATTATGGCTACCAATGGGTTGAAGATAATGCAAGCTATACACATCCTGATTATGCAGATTTCAGCATTGGCTTCGCTTATTCCACAAACGGATTTGATCTTAGTCTTCAGTATGTCAACACAGACATAGAAGATCGTAACTGTGGTGTTGTGGATGCATGTGAAGGTGATGTGGTATTTGGAATTTCTCGAGGCTTCTAATTTTTCTCAAATCATTAAGAAAGCCCGGTTGTCGGATGCAAGTCCGCACCGGGCTTTTTTTATGCACCACACAGAGCCCCTGCTCACCGCAAAACCCCAAAATTTAAAGTTTATATCTCCTGACTTACCCTATAAAATGTTAAAAACCACCTAACGCCTTTTCAAATTGGATAGCTCGTGCTAACACAAGCCCAGAACCAGATCATTTACCTGATGTTTTTAAACGGAATCCTTTTCCTGGGCTTGAACTTCATTGCCTACTCCTTCGTTTTTCCGGGACCTAAAGGCTCCAAGCGAATCGGTTACTTATTCATCGCCTGTGGCCTGCTGGCCTACCTGGTCCAACTGATGTACCAAGGACTGCTGGCTTTGGACTATCCCCCCGGTAAAATAAAAGGCCTTTTATTGAGTGGGTTTGTCATACCGGTCTTTTTCATTTCGCTGGCCTATTACCGGGTCAAGCGCAATCGATTGGAAAAAGACCCACAGCCCCAAGCAAGCCTGCCTGCAAAGGAAGACAATGAAACCGATTGATTTGAGAAGCGACACCCTCACCCAGCCGACCCCGGCCATGCGTGAAGCGATGGCCAATGCCGAAGTCGGGGATGATGTTTTCGAAGAAGACCCCACCCTGAAAAAACTGGAAATCCTGGCCGCAAAAAAAACCGGTAAGGAGTCGGCTCTTTTTGTACCCAGTGGCACAATGGGAAACCTCATCAGTGTACTCAGCCATTGCCAACGCGGGGACGAAATATTGCTGGGCGACCGAAGCCATATCTTCCTTCATGAAGTGGGAGGCATAGCCGCCTTGGGGGGAGTCCACCCAAGAATTATCCCCAATAATCCGGATGGCACTTTAACCCTGCCATTGATGGAACAATCGATACGGAGCTCAGATATCCATTCCCCCCCTACCCGTCTGATTTGCCTTGAGAACACCCATAATTTTTGCCAGGGTTCGCCCCTCAGCCCAGAATTCATGGACAGCATGAGAGCCTTGGCCACAAAATACGGACTCAAAATTCATCTGGATGGAGCAAGGATTTTTAATGCTGCTGTGGCTCTGGATATTGAGGTGGAGACGCTGACCAGGCAGGCCGACTCGGTTATGTTTTGTCTGTCCAAGGGACTGTCCGCCCCGGTGGGCTCCCTGATCTGCAGTAGCCGGGAATTTGTACAACGTGCCAGAAAATTCAGGAAAATGGTCGGAGGTGGGATGCGCCAAGCCGGACATCTGGCCGCCGCTGGCCTGGTCGCTCTGGAAAACCTGGTACAACGTTTGAAAGACGATCATCTTAACGCCAAAACCCTGGCAGAACAGTTGGCCTTGATAAAAGGCATCGAACTGGATCAAAGTAAAATAAAAACAAATATTGTTTTTTTCAAACTAAATCATCCCAAAGTCGATGGAGATACTTTTATAAATCTGCTGGAAGCCAAATCCATTAAAATTCTCATGACCGATCCGGGTGTCTTCCGGGCGGTTCTGCATCGTGATGTTTCCAGGGAACAAACCGAAACCGTAGTTCAAACCATCCAATCCATTCTAACCCTCTAGAGAGGGAGGCAAATGGCAATAGCTTTTGCTGGCGAGCAAAGAGTTCTCTCGGCTTAATAAGCCCTTGCCCATTGCCCGTTGACAGGGAGCTGAATTACCCTTAGAATGAGGAAAACCTTTACGAATAGGAAAAAAATGGTCGAAATGGAAATGAAAGATACCCTGGAGTTGGTTCGCCAGGCGCAAGATGTAGTAAAAAGTCGCTTCCTGTTATGCATCCTGGTAACACAGAGGATCCATCAACTTGAAAACGGAGCCCAGCCTACTATTGATGTTGATCCCGAACAATACTCTTCCCCTAAAACTTTTTTCGAATTAGCACTCAGGGAAATTATTGAAGGAAATATGGATCTGGAACAAGTTACCGAAGAAGATTAATTCCTTCCCCGCTTTTATAATCCGAACAACCCGTTTTACTAAACAGCATCTCTGAAAATTGCTTTTGCCCACCGGCGAACCGCCGGTGGCGATGGGCACGTGATATTCTTCCTTAACCTTCGTGCCCCGTAGGGGTAATAACTCGTCAAGTCGAGAGGCCCCGTGACCGGGGGATTTTACCTGAACCTGCTTCTGATAAGGGAGACTGAGGGGATTGCTTTTACCTTTCCTTCTCAAAACAAAAAAGCCCGCCGATAAATCGGCGGGCTTTCCTTATAGAACTAATGATGACTATTTGGGAACCTCGTCACGTCTAATTTTCCCTTCATCATACATTTTACGCGTACGTTTTGTCATCCATATCACCCAACCCTGGAAGCAGACAAAAATGGCCGCTATGATGGGAGGCATATAATACAGAGACTGAGGCAATGCCGGTTTCAGAATGGTGTAATACCAGGTAGAGATGGCCATATGCTCATCCTTCTCTTTATCTCTACCCGCCCATTGCAGGAAAGCTACCGGAATGAACTGCTCAGTAGGAATTTGGACATCAAATTCTCCCTCGGTCGCCAACGATCTTTTGAACAGGATCTTGACACGGCCTTGTTTGTAAATGGAGTCCACGACTTCCACTTTGCCTTCAGATTCTTTGGCAGATATAGCGTCAAAACCATAACCAACTTGCTCCTCTACACTCACGTCCAGTTGATAACCAGCCTCCTTCGGAGCAGCGGTAGCACTGTAGTCTTTAGGCATGAAATTGGCCTTCCAGAGATCAACCGGCTTTTTAGAATCACCCATAATGAAATAGGGCTTCTCCGCACCGAACAAATCCTGAAGTTTCGCCGGCCATTGAATGGCTACAGCATCCGGGTATTCCGGATCGTCAGACAGAAAACGCAAGTGGTATTCGACCAGATAATAGACCGCCTGATCTTCAGCACTCCAACGGGTGGTTACCCAGAGATTGTCGACTTTCGGATCGAAGTTTCGTTTGCCCGTAGTGATCTGGCCCGCCAAAGCGATGTAATGCCTCTTTGGGTTTTCCGCGAACTCTTCGGTAGCAGAAACGATCCTGTCATCGGTATCTGAAGACTGCCAACTGGGATCATCAATCTTCGGAGATACCTTGCCCTCAGTATAAATGGACTGAATGAGAAAGTCCGGAATGGGCTTATTGGTCAGTAGGTCGATCTTCTTTCTCGGACAAAGGGAGTTAACGAACGCCGCAATTTTCCAGCGATCCTCAACTGTGATTTGATCCTTGAAGTTCGGCATTGGCGTACCATTCATTCCTGTAGAAATCGTGCGAACGATATGAAAGGGATTGAAAGGATCCCGGCGTGCACCACGAAAGTTCCAGCACTGCTGCCAGTCTGCCGCAACTATGGGAAAACCCCAATCGTCTTTCATCGTCGGGTTTCCATCACCCCGGCCTTCACCACCGTGACACTCAAAGCATTTGTTCTTGGTAAAAATTTCCTTACCGGCATCAATGTCAACTTGAGGCACGCCCAAGTGGTAGGGACCCTTTGTCCCCCACGGGTTGGTGCCAAAGTCCTGAACAAAGACTTCTTCGTCTTCGGTATCGTCAAAATCCCGATCCTGCACCAGGGTTTTAACGAATTCCACGACTGCGAAGATCTCGTCTTCCGCCAAAAATTCACCCCAGGCCGGCATTGCCGAACCCTGGAGCCCATTTCTAACCGTTGTAATCAGATCCGCTTCCATGGGGAGCTCACCGGAATCCGTTGTGCGGATCTTAAAGGTCCCCTGGATGAAGTTTCTGGGCCGGGTGAACAAGCGATCAGCAGAGGGGCCATCACCGCCCCCTTCAATCCCGTGGCACCAGACGCATCTTTTAAAATAGACCTTTTTACCCTCTTCCAGCAGGTCCTTCTTGACCCCGTCCGGAACTGCGGCAAACACCGTAGTTGGAATCGCGATCAACGCCACAGCCAGAAAAGAAAAGATCAGGCGTTTGATATAGTTATTGTTCATAGTCATTGTCATTTCCATATGTTTAGGTTATTAGTAACCGAAAATTCATTTCAAGTTATTCTCCACCCTCGCTACCTGCAATAGAGCCTTCTGTACCGAATGTTCGAGGATGATGGCCTGTGTACCAGAATTCAAAAAGGATAACCTTCCAGATTTCATCCGTTTTCAAATGCTCTTCCCACGCAGGCATTGCTGAAGACCAGGGCGTCGACTCATTAGGCAGACCGGGTCCGCCTTTAGATACCCGCCAGAACAGGAATGATTCCTGCAACATAGCAATGGTACCCGGATCAATGAAGTTCGCCGGAGTGGGGTTGAACACATGGGAAAACATGCCTATTCCGTTCAACTGGTCACCATGACAGTAGTGGCAGTTTTGAAAGAAGATCGTGCCACCTTCCGTCACATACTTCATGTATTCGTGCTTGTCCGCATCCAGAAACGGGAAACTGTCCTTATAGTTGTCCTGCTCATCAATACGGAACGGATTATTGGTAGACTCCAGCGGATAGGTTTTGCCATGTACCTTAGTGGTAGCCGGAGGTGCGGGATGAACCGTCCTCAATTCCACCGGTTCCTGATAAGCTGGATAGATCGACTTATAGGTAGCAAAACCAACCAGAATTGGCATGGCTATCATCACAACAATCTGTGCGAATTTGTATTCACCAACAATGGTTTTAGCGATCGGCTCCCTGAACTCCCTGAAACTATCAGCATCCTGACTGATATACAGGAAGACACCAATCGACCACATCACCATATAAGTGATGAACAGGGTCCAGGGAATCGGCGGAAATAAAATCGCATCATAAAAGTAATAGCCCAGATACCATACAAACAAAGCTTTCATGGCAATCGACGGCTTGAGTCTGAGGACGAAATGTGTAATGATCAAAAAGGCTACAAATACCAAATAGTAGACATACCTGTTTAAAATCCACTCGACCGGCTTCGGTGTGAAGATAGGGAATATGGCGTTATGGAACACCAGCAGGCCGACAACAAAAACCAAAAAACTTACCAAATTCTTATTCATTGTTGTCTCCTAATTAACTGCCAGCCGGAGCTTCGGTCTGACTAATAAAATCAACAAGCTTATCGAGTGCGTCAACTGAAAGCATCTGCGAAAAGGTTGTTGGCATTAAACCATCTGGGAACAACTCTCCCTCTGCTTCGTTAAAGACCACATAGGCACCAGGGTTCAAAATAGACTCCCTGACATACTCCTTGGTATTGGTAGCTTTGCCCTTGTAGTTGGGATCCTTGATACGCATCGGAGCATTGATTTTCTCATGAAGCTTCGGCCCCAACTCACCCACAGCACCCTCAACACCAGGAATGGTATGGCAGAGCGGACAACCCAAAGTATTGATCATGGTCTGAATGTCTTCCGTGCCGGTGACGAATACGGGTTTATCTTCATCATCAGAAGAATCCTCGGCCACCGCACCACCTGTATTACCCGCATCATCTTGAGGTAGCGGAACCGTCACGGTGGCAAACTCACCCGGCGTGTCCTTGGATTGCAGGTAAGCAATGACTGCATTCACTTCAACCCGGCTCAAGCTGACAGGAGGTTTGACGATAACCGGCATCGGGCTTTTTAGGTCGCCGGCGTTACCGAAGTCTTTCACCACGTAACAGGTCGGACACATCATAGATTCACGGATATAATCTTCGCCGATAAATTCGTCAGGACCCTGCTGTCTTCTGTACTCTTCAGGTATCTCGTCATATTTACCCTTCACAATACCCGAGGCAGGTTCCACTTCCCCAATAGCCACAGGGCTGGTTGCATAACGGTCTTCCTTAATCCGGTCATGGCTTCTTTTCTCAACCCCAAACAGGTTCGGACACCGGCCCATGTGATCAGCCGGATCAAAGGTGTGGCACAACGGACACTGACCTTTACCGATTGACTTCTGACCGGCTACCTGCTTGGCACCAAAAATAATAACGCGTCCCATTTCAGCGAATTCTTCCATGGTGACATCACCCACCACAGCCGCCTCTTTTGGGGGCGGATCACTGCGCTGTTGCGGCAACCAGTTGGTGTAACCCGCAAGCAAAAGAGAAACCGTAGTCCAGAAGAAAAACCCTCGAATAATCGGAGGAGATTGACCAGCCATACCATCATTACACTTGAAGAATACCCCCCAAGTAATCAATAATACGACAACCAGCCAAAGATACGTTGAGAAGAAAAACGCCAACTGATCAGCCTGAACCAAGGTGAACATATGGACAGTCATCAAAAAACAACCAATCGCGAAGGCTGCAAATATACCACCCCACAATTTACCGTTTATCTCTTTCCTCTCTCGACAAGCTTGAACCACACTGATGAAAGCATAAATCCCGAAGACGGCAAATACGATGGCTATAAACGAAAATAATATATCATGTTGCTCTGGTAACATTTTTCCCCTCTCTCCTATACCCTCAGATTATATTGGCGGGGTTCCAAATCGGGAACCCCGCCAAACAGTTAGCAGTTATTACTATTGTTGAGCCGGCACCGGAACACCTTCCGGAGCTTTTGCTTCTGCTTTTTTACCGCTCAAGCTACCCACCCAGAACACGACCACAAACTGGGTCCACACAAAAAGAGTGTTAAAGGTAAGCATCTTACCCGCTTCACCAATCGTAAGCGTATAAGCGTCTACAGAGTTGTCACGAACCACTTCCGTTACGTGCCAGAACAAACGAACTGCTGAACGGATGTAGCCCATGAGGCCCATCAACCAGGTAAAGGAAATCGCCAGAAGGAAAATAGCGTAGGTTCCCACCTTGGACTGACTCCCCCATTTAACTTCCCCATAGGATTCCGAATCCTTAAACATGGCGATGTTGATCGCAGTACCGGCGAAAAGGGTCGTCAGTGTAGTAGTTACCTGAGGAACAGAGAGTCCCACCCGCTGGTTAGCAGGGAGAAAATAACCATAAATACCCAGGAATATGATATTAGCCGCGGCGCCGACAAAAATAGCCGCGATCCAGCAGTTGCCCACCGTGGCCCACGGCACCGTAATCTTCTTATTGGCTCTCTGATACAACAAAAAGCAGAGAACTGTAGTGGTGATCATCAGGTTAACTGCCGTATTCTTGGCTGACATGACACCAAAGTGACCGATAACTGGGTGCTGGGCACCCCCCATCACCTTTAATTCAGCCGGAGTCATAACGATGGTATGCGGAGTCATCCACATAGTAAAACTTATGATCAAGAGAAGAATCATGTACTTACAATATTTCATATAACGATGCGACCCCTTGACCCGCGCCATCCCGTTATGCAAATAGGAATTGGCGGCGAAGAACAGGAGCCCGATCATAACAGCCTGGATGATGAACAACCAAGCCATGATGCCGCCCATCAGGGTGATACCCATCTGCTGACGGAATGCATACACTTCCTTCATCAACCAGTAACCAGCGAAAGGAAGCGGGATCAAACCAAAAATACAAATAAACATGGCGACATAACATACCCAGTCGTAATGCGCCCGTTCCTCATCCGTTTTAGCAGTGAGGAAATGGTATGCGGCGTAAGCACCTACGATTCCACCACCAAATACGATGTTCCCAAGAATCCTGTGAACACCGACCGGATTCCAAAGCGTGGAATGGATAACATGCCAGATATTCCCCAGAAAACGACCCTGAGAGTCAATTCCGCCAGGAGCCTGCATGAACGTCGCCCAGGAATTCGCCAGGTACATAAGAACCGTACCAACGAGATTGAGGAGAACCGCCATACTGCAATGAATCCATTTCAAAAATGGGTCCTGATTCATTCTGTCCCAGCCGTAGTAATAAACATACAGGATACCGGACTCAGCCAGGAACATCAGCGCATACACATGCATGACCGGACGGAAAATGCCCGCCATATACTTAAAGAAGCCCGGAAATAATGTGATGAATGAAAAAAGGAGGATACCACCGAGGATCGCTGTCCAGGAATAAGCCGTCAAGCTGATCTTCATCAGGTCATGAGCCAACCGGTCATACTTGGCAGACATAATTGGATCGTCTTCCCTGGTTCGGATTCCGATAAACTCGATGATCATACAGAAAATCGGAACCGCCAGAACGAAGCTACCAAAATAAAGATGTTGCTGATTGGCAACCCAGATAAGCATCCGACTGGGAGCAAAGTCATAGTTATTATAATCCGACTCGCCAAGTTCCGGAGCGGGAAAACCACTCACGGGCCCTTTCAGCGGATTACCTTCCCAGTCTTTATAAAATACGTCCTGACCCCATTCAACTTCCGCCTCGCCTTCGCCCTCAGCGGCCTCTTGAGCCAAAACTTCTTTGGCGAACGCTTCCTCAGCAAAAACTTGCTCCGCAAACGCCTCCTTGGCAACCGCAACGCTGGTCATGCCCGGAACCAGATAAATGGCCATAGCCAGTATCAGTCCCAATGAAAACGCCGTTATGCTACGTTTGTTTTTCCCCAACATGGCTT
>JAPKCW010000199.1:0-3558 GCA_028822815.1 Nitrospinaceae bacterium
GCAAATGGTTCCAAAAAGTGCTAAAATCGGAGTTTTCATGGCAAACCCTATATGCATGGGGCCCGTGTTGGAAGTTACCATGAGCCTGGCCTTCGAGATAATGCTGGCGTTGACAATAAGAGGCTGGCTACAAACTCCCACTACACGGGAGGAATTGAGTTGGTTCAAGATATTAAGGCTTTGTTTTTTTTCAGCCGGTCCTCCGCCTAAAATTATTTTCCAGGGTGTTGTCTTGAGGATTCGCTTTGCAAGCTCAGTGAAACGATCTGCCATCCACCGCCTGCTTTCAACTGCGGCACCCAAATTGAGATAAATATATTTTTCGGGACTGAAATCATGAGCATCTAAAAACTGTCGCGACTTATCCAGTGTGGCCTGATTGAAATAAATTTCAATCTGTCCCCCATCTGCTTTCACGCCAAGTTTCTCCAGCATGATCAGCCTTCTCTGTATTCCATGAAAGGGGGTATTAATCTTGACGTGATGTGATCCGGGTGCCCAGTCAAAATCCTGGTGATACCAGATGGACGAGGAACGAAACCAGGGCAGTATCCGTTTAAAATTGCGGTTGGCATGAAAAATTAAAATAGCGTCATAATGCCTGCCAAACAATTGAATTCCTAAAAAAGGCTGGCGATACCATTGTTCCCGATATGTAAAAATTTGGTTCAGGTAAGGATTGAATTCGAATAAAGGTTTCCAGATCTTATTCACAACCAGATCAATCTTCACTTCCGGAAATGTCTTCTTCAAGGCCCGGATACCCGGAGTTCCCCAAAGGCAGTCACCCATTCCAGTAGAGCTAATTATGAGAACTTTTTCCATTTATAATTCGGTAGTTTTTTCCTAACTCTAAATTTCTGTTTGGAATTGGCCGAAATACGGGTTTATGCGACTTCACTAGTTTTCGAAGCGATGATGAACAGATTGAACCCATATCCTGCTAGATCAAACAGGGGGCCGAAATAGGTCAACGGACTGACGGTGTTTTTAAGATCACGTTTGACGGAGAACCATAATTTTCCGAGTTTGTCTTCCGGCTTGTTACCTTCCCGGAATGGTTGGGTGCTGCTACGATTGAAAAGGCCTTTTTTGGCCTTGTTGGTTTTTATATAGTCGATTTTAAAACCGGTTTTTTGTAAAAGTTGCTCTAGCGAATTTCTCGAAAAAAAATAGATATGTTGTTTTATCCCGTAACTCAACCATTGTTCTTTAACAAAAATCGAATTTTTAACATTTGGGGTCCAGATTACCAGAAGCCCTCCAGGTTTTGTGGCTCGATTGATTTTTTCGAGGCAAGCCAAAGGATGCCTGAGATGTTCAATCAGGTCCCACATTGTCACAACATCGAAAGTTTCAGGTTGAAAGGGCAGAGAGTTATCCAATGATCCCTGGTGTACTTGATGAAGGCCGAGGTTTTCCTGGGCATATTTAACATATTCGGGTAGCATTTCGAGCCCATGCCCTTTCCAGCCTCTATCCAAGGCATTTTTCACAAAAAAACCGGCCCCACACCCTAGGTCCAGAAGATTTCCTTTGTCAGGTTTGAAAGTTTCGATAAGCTTTAAACGGGAGTGATAAAGCTTTGAAAAAGACTCCTCCCTTTTTTGGCGCTCAAAAATATATTGTGAAAAATACCCTTGGCTCGGATCCTCACCGACCATCTCAGACAGATAAAAATTTTGCATGGTAGCGGGATCGGGTAGAGGATTGACAAATTCCAGGTGGCAATGTTCGCAACGGACAATGAGAGAGTTATCCTCCCGGCAAAGGATAGGGTGGAATTGGGTATTACCACAGCATTCGCAGGGCACACGTTGCGAAAGTGTGGATTGAAAAACATTGTCTTTAGAATTCATCTTTTGGATATCGCAGATTGAGGCACTGGAAAATCGAGGGAGCTATTCTGCAATATCCTGGATCACTCTGACCAAAAAGCCAAGGCCCTCCTTTTTCTGTTTCCAGAAAAGCACCACTCCAGGATATCGGATGACAGAGTAGATTATTTAGTGTTGCTTTGCAACCTTGCAGAGTGCTGGAGAATGGTTACAATCAACTATGACTTTTTGTGTAAATAGTTTTGCGGTGGTAGGGTGGGGTCCAAGGCAGGAGCTTGATTTCAGGAACTTAGTGGTAATATGGTAGGCTTAGGCTTTTGCGGCTACAAAACCTCATTTTCTCTTACGATTCGAGCCAAAAGGGGAAAAGATTATGGGCATATTATTGAATGAACTGTTTTATTCGCCAACTCAAAAACCAGAGGTGAGGTCATGACAATAGGTGCTTTCACACCCAATGCAGGAGATAGCATTATTGTGCGTTTGAAAATTGAAGGCCAGACTCAGGGACTTTCCAAGGTAACAAGCCGAATCGCAGAACTCAACGGGCATATTGGGGCGATAGATTTGGTTCGTCCTCTTTCCGGATGGGCTTCGATCCGGGACTTCAGTATCTATACGTCTGGGGCTGATCACGGTGAGGAAATTGTTGCGGCATTGAAAAAGGTGAAGGGCGTAGAGGTCATTCACTTTTCCGATCGCACGTTTCTTATGCACTTGGGGGGAAAGATAGAAGTCACCAGCCGGCAAACCCTGAAAACTCGGGATGACCTTTCCATGGCCTATACTCCTGGTGTGGGCCGGGTTTGTACTGCGATTCACCAGAATCCGGAAGAGGTGTACAAGTTGACGATCAAACGCA
Organism: Nitrospinaceae bacterium; assembly: GCA_028822815.1. GTDB lineage: Bacteria > Nitrospinota > Nitrospinia > Nitrospinales > VA-1 > LS-NOB. The sequence goes on from JAPKCW010000199.1 coordinate 2,701, forward strand.
ACACGGTTGCGATTGTGACCGATGGTACAGCGGTTCTTGGGTTGGGCAATATCGGGCCGCAAGCCGCAATGCCGGTGATGGAAGGTAAAGCAATGCTATTTAAGGAATTCGCCGGGATCGATGCTTTCCCAATATGCCTGGATGCCAAAAACGCTGATGAGGTGGTTGCCGCTGTCCGCGCCATTGCTCCTGGTTTTGGCGGAATCAACCTTGAGGATATCGCGGCACCCCACTGTTTTGAGATTGAAAAAAGGTTGCAAGAAGAACTGGATATTCCGGTTTTCCATGATGACCAGCACGGAACGGCGGTCGTGGTTTCCTCGGCATTGATCAATTCCTTGAAGCTTTTGGGCAAAAAACCTGAAGATATCAAAGTTGTGGTTCTGGGTGCTGGGGCGGCGGGGACCGCCTGTACTAAAATGATTAAACAACTGAAAGTGGATAACATCATTGCCTGTGACCGGAAAGGGGCTATTCATAAATCACGGGATGACCTCAACGAGGCCAAACAATGGTTTGCGGACAATACCAACCCTGATGGGCTGAAAGGGAGTTTGCAGGAAGTCATTGCCGGAGCCGATGTGTTTCTCGGAGTTTCGGGTCCCCGTCAATTGAGTGTTGAGGACATTAAAAAAATGGCCAAAGATCCAGTGGTCTATGCAATGGCCAATCCGATTCCAGAAATTTTGCCTGAAGAGGCTGGGCCTCATGTGGCGGTCATGGCAACAGGCAGAAGTGATTATCCCAATCAGATCAATAATGTTTTATGTTTTCCCGGCCTCTTCAAGGGGGCACTAGATTGCTTGGCCACACATATCAATGAAGAAATGAAAATGGCCGCGGCGCATGCGATAGCGG
>JAPKCW010000200.1:0-3543 GCA_028822815.1 Nitrospinaceae bacterium
GAGGAACCCATGACATTGACAACCGCCGCAGTCCGGGCACCCCTGGACTTGGCATATTTCAGTGCCGACAAAGTATCAAAAGTCTCGCCGGATTGTGAAAGGGCAAAAACCAGGGACTGTTTGTTCACATTAGCCAATACCATGAACTCATCGGAACTGACAGATGGAAAAAATTCCTGCGCCAACTGCGAAAAAACATATTTAGCATATTTCGCAACATAAAAAGTGGTCCCCACACCCAGAAAATAAGAGTTCCGGGATTTTGCGAACAAATCAACAATCTCATCCAGCCCTGAAGCCTCCAAATCCAACGCATTGGAAACCGTTTGAGGCTGTTCATAAATTTCCTTGAGCATATAATGTGGATAGCCACCCTTTTTGGAAGTCTCACTGTCCCATTCAACCTTAATTATAGGTTTCGTGACTTCCTCCTTGCTCAAAAGGCTTTTCACAACATAGGTATCCCGGGAAAGAATGGCATATTCATCATCATCCAGAATTACGGCATTTTTGGTATGATCAATGAACGCATTGAAATCGGAACCAACAAATTTAATCTCATCACCGATTCCCAGCATCAGGGGCGATTCCCTTTTGGCGCAAAAAATCTGTTCCGGGAGGTAGGAAGAAATAAATGCTAACGCAAAGGTTCCTTCAATGAGATTCAGCATTTTCACAAAAGCTTTCTCAACATTCCGGCTACGCTTATAAAGCTTCTCCAGAAGGTGGGCGAGAACTTCGGTATCGGTTTCAGAAGAAAACTTAAAACCTTCCTTTTTTAGCTGTTCCCTCAAGGGACGGTAATTGGAAATGATTCCATTATGAACCACCGCAAAATTGCCATCGCTGGAGGTAAAAGGGTGGGTATTGTTCTGTGTCACTTTCCCATGCGTGGCCCAACGGGTATGGGCGATACCTATCTTGCTTTTTAATTGGAGAACATTGTGTTTGCGATAAAACTCTTCCACACCGCCTGTATCTTTTTTAATGATGAGGCGGGTTTTATTCATCAAGGCAACGCCACAGGAGTCATAGCCCCTGTATTCCAGATTCCTGACCCCCTCAAAAAGAAGCTCGGATATATTTTTTAATCCGACAACACCGCTGATTCCACACATATTTGTCCTGTTATTTTTGTGTTACGGAATAGCATGCGGGAAGAATTTTCCCAGGCGCGACGACCGTGCCAGGTTGAAGGGTGTTCCCGGCTCCAACAACAACGCCGTCACCCAAAAAAGCACCAAGTTTTTTCATTCCAGTTCCCATGGGTCGCTTCCCATTTTTCACGGAAATTGGTTTCCAGTCTACTGTCCGGTTCACGGTCATGCACCCTGCCCCCATATCCACGTTTTCACCCAGCACACTGTCTCCGACAAAAGAAAGCCGACCTATCTGGGAATTGTCCATCACCACGCAGTTTTTTAACTCCACACCGCTTCCCACCGAACAGTTTTTTCCAACAGAAGTATAGCTCCTGATAAGTGAGTTATTGCCGATATAGCTTCCCTCTCCGATGCAACAGGGGCCCTCCAGTACCGCGCCGGATTTAATGATCGCTCCCGCTTTGATGTGCACAATTCCCTGCAGAGTTACGTTGGCTTCCAGCGTTGCGGTTTTGGCGATGGAAGACTCCTGCCACGAGTCCATGATCATTTTATTTGCGGTTAAAATTTCCCAGGGATAAACCACATCCAGCCACTCATCTTCCCACATGGAAGCACGCAGCCCTTCTCCCGCCACCACCTTCTTCAATGCCTTCTCCATGGAATTCCCCGAGGATTCCAGCAATTTGAAAAAAGAAGCCGGTAATATAAACACCCCCGACAGGACATAATTTCCAAGGTTATTTCCCTTTGGTTTTTCGACAATTTTCGTGATCTCCATCCGGGCATTCAGAAATACATTGCCAAACATCTGGTTGGAAGGAGGCAGACAAATAGAGGCAACCGGGCATTTAAATGAATGAAAAGATTGCTGTACTTTGCTGAAAATATTTTCCGCCGTCAGGGTATCCCCATACAAAAGCAGGAAATATTCACCAGGGGATATTTTGTTTTTAACCTGCATCACCGCATGCCCGATACCCAGCTTGCGTTTTTGTTCCACGTAATGCAGATTCAATCCATTGTGGTCCTGTTGCTGAAGCCGTTCGATCAATTTATCCTTCCTATGTCCAACCACAATAAAGATGTCATTAATTCCAGCACTTTTAAGCAAAGCAAAGGTATTATCCAGCATAGTCCGTCCCGCAACCCCAATCATGGAAATGGGCCGGGTTTCTGAAAAGGGGCTGAGGTGGGTGCCTTCACCTGCGGCAAGGATTATGGCTTTCATTTTAGAAAATCCTGATTAGGAAGGATATAGTTAGTTACGAAGGCCCGTGATCTTCCCCGAGTAATCGTTCCGCCCGGCTCAAATCTTCCGGGGAATTGATTCCCAGTATCTCGTCTACGTCTTGAGTCTGAATGGTCTGAACGGAATACTCATTTCGCACCAGACATTTTATCGTATCGGTCAAATAATATTCTTTCTGAGCATTATTAGCATCAATATGCTCTAACACCTTAAAAAACAATCTATTGTCAAAACAATATACTCCGGAGTTGAATTCGTCAACTTTTTTCTCAGCTTCCGAAGCATCCTTGAGTTCTACAATTTTTAATATAGACCCATCCTCGTCACGAATGATCCGGCCAAAATCATGGTACTCACTACTTTTCAAGGTCAAAACTGTACATTTCGCGCCACTATTTTTATGTTCTTCAAGCATTTGTAGCAAAGTTTTCAGCCGAATCAATGGCATATCTCCGCACAACACCAATACCCGTCCTTCAAAGTTTTCCAATTGCGACTTGGCTTGTTGTGCAGCGTGGCCTGTACCCAACTGCTCATTCTGAACCACAAACTCAATCTCCCCGCCAGCAAATGCCTCTTTGACCTGGTCTGCCTGATGTCCCACCACTACTATAGTTCGAGCGGGGTTCAAACGGGAAGAAAGATCAAGCACATAGTGAAGGAGAGGATGGCCTGCAACGGGAAGAAGAACTTTGGCAAGAGAAGTTTGCATGCGGGTTCCTTTTCCCGCCGCTAAAATGATGACCGCTAGGTCCGATTGCTGCATTTAAGAGGGATCCCCAAGTAACTAGTGATTTATGAGCCTGCAATTTACCACCCTTAGTGGGTGGCTCATGGCAATCATTTATTTTTCGAGGTGCCCTTAATTTTATATTCGGCGATTTTTTTTCTTAACGTGTTGCGGTTGATCCCCAGAATATTCGCGGCCTTGGTCTGGTTGCCATTGGTTTCCTTTAAAACAATTTCAACCAGCGGTTTTTCAATGCCTCCCATGATCAACTCATGCAGATGCCCATTGTTTGTTTTATCCATCGCACTGACATATTGCCGGATGGATTTGTCCAGCCATTTTTCCAGAAAAGTGGTGACTTGTTTTTGAGTCTTTTGCATAGCAGGAGGATCCATAATTAAGCCCCGAGTTTCAACATCGTAACTTCCTCCCGAGTGTCGTAAGTGGCTAGAATGCGG
>JAPKCW010000201.1:0-3484 GCA_028822815.1 Nitrospinaceae bacterium
TTCATTGGCAGCACGAACCTCGACAATCAAACCATTTTCCGCCCGCAATAAATCACCATGGCGCAAAATGCTTCCACGTTCCAACATCAAAGCTGCCTCCTGCTTATCATTCAAAGAAACCCGCAAACGACTCTTTTGCCTTTTTTCAAATGGCAAGGTCAGGCTTACAGAGGGTGTGGCAGGGATTCCCAGTTTTTCTGTGATTTTCAACATTTAATTGGATTTCCACTAAAAAAGAAAATAACGTTGCGCCAGAGGCAATTCTATAGCTGGCTCACAAGTTAAGAGTTCACCATCAGCACGTACCTCATAAGTTTGCGAATCTACTTCTATTTTTGGAAGATAGTTATTATGAATAAGGTCATTTTTGGTAATCCTGCGGGTATTGCGGACTGAAACCAGCCGTTTATTCAATCGAAGTTTTTCGCCCATGCCATCTTCATAAGCCGCTTTGGATACAAAACTCACGCTGGTTTCACTCCGCGCTCCTCCAAGTGCTCCAAACATCAGACGATAGTGCACGGGTTGTGGCGTTGGAATCGAAGCATTCGGATCTCCCATGGGAGCCGCCACAATCATCCCGCCTTTAATAATCAGAGCCGGTTTGGCCCCAAAAAATGCTGGTTTCCACAAAACAATATCCGCCAGCTTGCCCACTTCGATGGAGCCTACCTCGTGGCTAATTCCATGGGTAATGGCTGGGTTGATCGTGTACTTGGCTATATAACGCTTGACGCGAAAATTATCGTTGTCGAAAGTGTCCGGACTTAACGGTCCTCGTTGCACTTTCATTTTATGAGCGGTTTGCCAAGTTCGGCAGATCACTTCTCCAATTCGTCCCATAGCCTGAGAGTCAGAAGCGATCATACTAAAGGCTCCCAAATCGTGAAGAATATCTTCGGCAGCAATGGTCTCACGCCTTATACGCGATTCAGCGAACGCGACGTCTTCAGGAATTTTTGGGTCCAGATGGTGACATACCATAAGCATGTCCAAATGTTCATCAATAGTATTAACCGTATAAGGGCGAGTTGGGTTTGTGGATGAAGGCAATACATTTGCCACGCCGCAGGCTTTAATGATATCCGGAGCATGTCCACCACCGGCTCCTTCGGTATGATAAGTATGAATCGCCCGGTCCTTAAACGCTGCTAAAGTATTTTCAACAAATCCGGATTCATTCAAAGTGTCGGTATGAATGGCAACTTGCACATCAAAATTATCTGCAACCGTCAAACAATTATCGATCGATGCGGGGGTCGTCCCCCAGTCTTCGTGTAACTTCAAACCCATAGCACCTGCAAGGACTTGCTCTTCAAGAGCGGCAGGTAGACTGGCATTACCCTTACCCATAAATCCGAAATTCATTGGCAATTCTTCTACCGCCTGATACATGCGCTGAATATTCCAAGGCCCCGGTGTGCAGGTTGTCGCATTGGTACCCGCAGCCGGTCCAGTTCCACCACCCAGCATGGTTGTAACTCCAGACATGAGTGCTTCATCCACCTGTTGTGGGCAAATGAAATGGATATGAGCATCTAGGGCACCAGCAGTGGTTATGAATCCTTCTCCTGCAATGGCTTCTGTTCCAGGGCCGATAATGATGTCAACATCAGATTGTATGTCAGGGTTCCCGGCTTTTCCAATTCCGACAATCCGACCGGATTTAATTCCAATGTCAGCCTTGACGATGCCCCAATGATCGAGTATCAAAGCATTTGTAATTACAACATCCACCGATTCTTTAGAAGTTCTCTGGCTCTGTCCCATCCCATCCCGAATAACCTTGCCGCCTCCAAACTTGACTTCCTCTCCATAAGAAGTTTTATCCTGTTCCACTTCAATCCACAGCTCTGTATCCCCTAGGCGTACGCGATCTCCTGTAGTAGGTCCATACATATCTGCATAAGCTCGTCTACTGATCTCACTCATTGTTCACTCTCCAACTGTCCCATGATTTTTCCATTGAATCCATAAACCTTCCTGGAACCGGAATAGGCAACTAATTCAACTTCTCGTTTTTGTCCTGGTTCAAATCTTATAGCCGTGCCCGCAGGTATATTGAGGCGGAAGCCTTTTGTGTTTTTGCGATCAAATTGCAACGCGTCATTCGTTTCAAAAAAATGATAATGCGATCCTACTTGAATCGGTCTGTCACCAGAATTAGCAACCATGATATGAATCGTTTTGCCATTTTTATTGAGGGTAATGTTTCCTTCTTTTACTTTTAATTCACCGGGAATCATTTGCATTCTCCATTTACGGAATCGGGTTGTGAACAGTGACCAACTTGGTGCCATCGGGGAAAGTGGCTTCCACCTGCACTTCAGGTATCATTTCCGGAATCCCTTCCATGACATCTTCACGTTTAAGCAGGGTAGTTCCATAGCTCATTAAATCAGCAACACTTCTTCCATCTCGCGCGGCTTCCAAGATGGCTGCTGAAATAAAGGCAACGGCTTCAGGATAATTAAGTTTCACCCCACGAGCCAACCTTCTTTCCGCCAATAACCCTGCCGTAAAAATCATCAACTTGTCTTTTTCCCTAGGGGTAAGCTCCATCTTTTTCCTCTCTTTACATAGATAACAAAATGCTCATATTCAAAATATAATTTTACGTAATATCAAGTTTTCCAAATGCGTGGTTCTACTGCTTCATAACCGATCACTTCCTGCCGTAATATTTTCCAAGCACTAATAAAACAATTTCTAGCTCTCTCCACACTATTCCCCAAAAAATAACAGAGGATAGCACCATCCATCTGAGTTACAGAAAATAATTCTTGATCAATTGAAATATTTGCTATCTTTCTCAAAGAATCCACCAATTCTGTATTATCAGTCACGCAAACCAAACTCCCAATCACCGGAAATCCGAGGAAACCCCATTTTGCATTGAGAGTGGGATCCCCTCCTTTTAACTTTAGACGCTCAATTCGCAAAGGTTTGCCATCCCGCCAAACTTCAAACCTTTGATCTAACTCACCCTGACTAAAATTTTCGTCCGAAGCCGGTCGTCCCAGACAAGAAATTTCCCATCCTACAAAATGACTATCGTGAGCAAGTTCAACTTTGGTTTTAATCTGTGCCTTAGCACCGGAGAACAAAATACTTTCTGATGGAAACCATTCCAAAATCCCCTTGGATGCGACTTTAATTATCTGTTCCTGTCTGGCCACTGGCCCCGCACTCCGATAAAACTTTCCCGCCGCCGGAGTTGTAATCAGCGCATGTGCATTTGAATTCACATCCACATAAATATTTAAACGATCCCCCCCGACCATTCCGCCAGGTGGATGCAATATATAAACATGACAGGTTCCATTTAGCTCTGGATAAAAAGGTTTCTGTACCTGCAAAGGGCCATAGTGTTTGCGATGGCTCAGTATGGTCCTGTTACCAGACTTAGAAAACTTCAAGTCCAGTTGAGCTTTCCATTCTGCATCCAAGAACTTTTCTTTTAATTTAGGTGTTGGCATAAACC
>JAPKCW010000026.1:0-15522 GCA_028822815.1 Nitrospinaceae bacterium
CCTCCATTTTTTTCCTGACTCCCCCCAACCCGAAGCCGATCCCGATATTGACCGCAGGGACTTTTACCGTCTTCAGTTAAACAACCAATATCCTCTGGACCTTTGCCTTACCATGCAAGATGAACGGGTGTTCTGCACAAGTATTCGGGACTTGAGCGCCAGCGGTTTCGGTTGCGAAATCCAAGGACTCACCCGGATTCACAGCGGGCAACCCATAACCGCCTTGTTTGCCCTGCCCCTGGAAGAGCCGGTCATCATCAAATCAGAAGTTTTTCTGGTCTCAATCAAAAAAGGCGGCATGATGGATGAAGGTAATATTTTCCGGTTTCGTTTCTTTGAAGGAATGGACGACGAGGATCGGGACAGGATTCACCAGTACATAGTACAAAAACAATTTGAGACTTTAGAAAAAATAGCCCCGCAAAACCCAATGGAATATGACGACGATACTGCCTTAACCGGGGATTAGCGCTTCCACAAAAGTTTGCGGATTAAATTCCTGCAAGTCTTCCGGCTTCTCACCCACCCCTACAAACCGAATCGGAAGTTTCAAATCATCGGTTATATTGAACAGAACCCCACCCTTTGCCGTTCCATCCAGTTTGGTCATCACCAACCCATCCACTTCAAGTGCCTCATTAAATAGTCGCGCCTGGGAAATACTGTTTTGCCCAATGGTCGCGTCCAGAACCAACAAGGTTTCGTGTGGAGCCCCTGGCAGGACTTTTCCAATCACCCGCTTGATTTTTTTCAATTCCTCCATCAGGTTGGTATTGGTCTGTAACCGCCCTGCCGTGTCGATGAGAACCAAGTCCATCTCACGGGCCAGCCCGGCCTGAACCGCATCGTAAGCAACCGCCGAAGGATCAGCCCCGATCTTTTGGCTGATGCAGGAAATGCCCGACCGATCTGCCCAGACCTGCAACTGGTCAATGGCCGCGGCCCGAAAGGTATCCCCGGCCGCTAACAATACTTTTTTGCCTTCCTGTTTCCAATGCCGGGCCAATTTTCCTATTGTGGTGGTTTTACCCGAACCATTCACTCCCACAACCAATATCACAAAAGGCTGGTGTTCTGAAAATGCCAGGGGCTTCTGGTTTTGCGACAAGACATGGATCATGCGTTGTTTTAACTGTCCCAGCACCTCCTTATTTTCACGGATCCGGTTCTGGGAAACTTCGCGTTTCAAATCATCCAGAATGAATGAGGTGGTCTGCATGCCTACATCGGCGAGGAGGAGAGTTTCTTCAAGCTCTTCGAGCAACTCCGGCCCAACTTTCGCTTTGCCATGAACGATATTGTCAAATCCCCCGGCAAAATTCGAGCGGGTCTTTGCGAGTCCGGATTTCAGCCGGGCAAAAAACCCTGATTTGGGCTCATTTTCGTTGTCCATTTAATTTTCCTGTCAGAGAATAGGATAATCCTGCAAGACCATCTAAAATATCTGAAATAAAGGCGCGGTATCTTTACAAGTCCGCCAACCCTTGTCAAGGTGAATCCCCAACGACAAGAGGTCTTCTCTAAGGTTCTTCCCAGCCGCATAACTCCTAACAAATCAATCCGACAGGTTCCCAGAAAACCCTTTATTATTAAAGTTTTAATTGATTTCAACCGCTATGAGTTTTAGACTCTTCCCACGAAGTGAACCCTTTTCCGGTTCCGGGAAAAGTACGGAGGACCTCCGCTGGTAACTTGCCATAGCTTTTTACCCCTTCGGGGCACGAAGCTAAGGGAGAATATCACGTACCTGGCAACGATGCTCTCGGCTTGACGAGTCCTTGCTAATTGCATCCCACGCTAGTGGGCGGAGAACCTACAACAAAATATTTTATACCCAGTAATCGTGTAGCCAATAGAGGAAATCTATGAAAATAGCCATTTGTAACTCCGTTGGAATTGACGCCGATGGGTATGCCATGATCCATTCCCCCAGCCGTTGGACCAACAGTACAAAAGACCACAGCATTTTTACATATTACCCTTGGCAGTTGGCTTATTGCTCTTCGATTCTTAAACGGGACACCGACCACGAAGTTAAATTTTTTGATGGCTGCCTGGAAAAATGGGACCACGATACGTTTGTGGAAAAAGTCTCTGATTTCGGCCCGGATTATCTGGTCATGGATTGCGCTACACGCACCATCGAAGCCGATAGCCTGTTTGCCAAGGAAATTAAAAAAAGGTTTGGAACAAAGCTGATTTTCTGTGGGCCTCACCCCACCACTTTCCCTGAAGAGGTGAGCGAATATGCTGACCATGTTATCCTGCGGGAATACGAAATGGTTGTGCGTGACATCCTCCAGGGCAAAGCCCTTCCTGATATTATGGGACTCTGGCCCAACACCAACATCAGGCCCCCGCTTGATGTGAACGATTTACCGCTTCCTGAAGATGATGACGTCTCCCGCTTGGCATATGGAATGCCCGGCGAGCCTTCCAGCGAATATCTGGAAATCCAGGCCTATGCATCGCGAGGTTGCCCATTGTCTTGTACCTTCTGTGTATGCGGAAATATTTCCTATCAACGTCCTAACTGGCGCCCGAGAAATCCGGACAATGTGATCTACGAATTACAGACCCTGCGTACAAAATATCCGCAACTAGAGGGAATCTTTTTTGATGAAGAGGTTCATAACGGAAGCAAAAAATATATCCTGGAACTGACTAAAGCAATCCGGGAAAACGGACTCGACGACCTGAAATACGATGTCATGTGCGGTCAATGGCCCATGGACGAAGAAGTTCTCGACAACATGAAAAGTGCCGGCTATTACATGATTCGACTCGGAATTGAGACTGCCGGTGAACATGCCGCGCGTGGAATGGAACTGCAGAGAAAGTTTAATGTGCCAAAGCTCAAACAGCTCATGAAACATGGCACCAGCATTGGCCTGAAATTCTATGGAACATTCACCTTTGGAGGCGAAGGCTCTACCGATGATTGCGATAAAAAAACTCTTGACCTCATTCGTGAGCTTCTTGATCGCAATCTGCTGTGGCGGTTCCAGCTTTCCATCAGCACCCCGCAACCAGGCACCCCTTTCTTCAATCGCATGAAGGCTCAGGGTTACCTCAAAGATCTGGACTGGAAACATTTTGACGGGGGAAATCATGTCGTGGTCAACCGCCCGGAATATTCGGCTGAAAAAATCATGGTCAATTTCAAGGAAGCGGAGAAACTCTATGAAGTAGGTTTCAACCAACGCTATAATGCCACCGCCAAGGATAGTTTTAAAAACCTGCAGTTCAACACTAACGGCGGCGAGATTCTTCTTTTTCGTAGTTCAAGGATGAAGCAGATCAACGATGTCGTGGATTCCATCCACAGCCAGTTCAATAAGGAAGTAACGGTTCTTGCGCAACCTGGAGTGGAGCAGGAACTAAGGAAAAACCCCCATGTTCGTGAAGTGCTCCTTTATGGAGACTCCCATTTCAACCAGAAAACGTTCCCTGAAACTTTGATGGGAGAGCTGAAAAAGAAATCGTTTTCACTGGGCGTGATTCCTTTTAACAATATTTCCGGAAACGGTTATTCCGAAGTCAAGGCTATCGCAAAACGTTCCGGCATCAAAAAGCTGGTCGCCGTCAATGTCGAAGGCAAAGTGTTTGACTTGGAAAACCCCGGCGACTTTGGTCGCGCCCATATTCCCGGCTAATCTATGGATACGCAGGAAAGCCAAAAAAATATTCTCGTAATTCGTTCCGCCACGCGGATTCTGAACCAGACCCTGCTTTCCCTGAAAGAAGAGTTTCCCGAGTGCCGGATTACTGTTCTGGCCCTAGAATCGGCTCGCGAAGCAGTAGAACAGGACCCTCTCATTGATGAGGTCCTCACCATTACAGATCAGCGGAGAATGAGTGTCTCCAGCTACGGCACGAAAAACATTGCTTGTTTACGGGGAAAAAAATTTGATCTTGCTGTAGCCCTTTATAATATCGACCACGGATTGGGTTACTCCAATATCGATCTTTTAGCCTGCGCCGCACATTCCAAAGAAGTCCGCGGTTATAACTCAAGAGGCACTTTCGTGAAACTGGACTCCGCCAAGGCGGTGCGGAAATCCCTCATGGAAAAAACCACCTTTTTCTGGCTGGGAATCAATTATGCCGCCACGGCCCTGCTTTTTTTCATCATAACCCTGGCCTTGATCGGAGAATGGGGGGTTCGCAAGCTGTTTGGGAGAAAATCCGTTTCTCACGAATCTTATCAGCCTTCCCGCAGTCCAGTGCCGGAAGCGGATAAAGCCGTAAGCCAAGCCTGATGAAATCCATGAATATCATTGTCGCCAACTCTGTAGGAATCGACCGGGATGGTTACCACATGGTCCACGTACCATCACGCTGGTCTCTGGGCGTGAAGAATTTCACCAATTGCGGGTACTACCCCTGGGAACTGGCCTACACCTCTTCCCTTTTAAAACGGGAAACCAACCATCATGTAAAATTCATGGATGGCGTGCTTCAGGGCTGGGATTTTGAAACTTATTTCACGCATGCCAGCACTGAAAAACCCGACTGGCTCATCATGGAAAGTTCTACCCGCACAATGCGTGAAGACCTTCGCCTGGCCTCAGCACTCAAGGAAGCTTTTGGAACCCAACTGATCTTTACCGGGCAACACCCTATGGCCCATCCGGAAGAGGTCCTGAAAGTTGCGGATTACGTATGCATTGGCGAATATGAGTTCACAGTTCTCGACCTGATCCAGGGAAAAAATCCAAAAAAACTTGCCGGCGTTCACCCGAATGCCCGGGGCTCGTTGATCGACATCAACGCCTTGCCTTTTCCTGAAGACGATGATGTCAGACGCATCGATTATCACGAACCCAATTGCCGTTATAAACAAATCCAGATGTACGCTTCAAGAGGTTGCCCGCGCCGTTGTAATTTCTGCGCGGCGGCCACCCTCTATTACGATGAACTGAACTGGCGACCGAGAAACGTTGCCAGTGTTGTCGAAGAGATTCGCACCTTGCACGAAAAATATCCGGAAATGGAAGGCGTGTTCTTTGATGAAGAAGTCCACAATATAAAAAGAAGCTTCAATATCTCCCTCGCCAAAGCCATTCGCTCTGCCGGACTGGATCACCTCAAATACGAAGCCATGTGCGAATACGCTTCTTTAGATGAAGAAGCTATGCAAGAAATGCGCGCGGCAGGATATTACAAAATCCGTTTTGGGATCGAAACAGGCAGTGACAAGGTTGCTGAAAAAATGACCCTGGGTAAAAAACACGACCTGAATAAACTTCGCACCATGGTTAAATTTGGCAAAAGCATCGGCATGCTGATTTATGGAACCATCAGCATCGGCGGGCTAGGCTCTTCTCGGGAGGAAGACCAGAAAACAGTGGATCTGGTTTATGAAATGGCCTCTAAAGGCTGGCTCGATGAAGTCCAGGTTTCTATCAATACTCCCCAGCCGGGAACAGATTTCTATAACTCCTGCAAGGAGGAATCGTTACTGCCCACTTCCACAAACTGGGAAGGATTTGATGGCAACGGCCAGGTTGTGGTCCGCTATCCGCATTATCCTGCCGAAGCAATCCAGGCGAACTTCAAGAAAGCGCTGTCTGCTTTTGACTTTGGAAAAGAGAAAGCTCAGTCCTGTGCTTTTTCAAATAATGCAAAATCTTCCTTTAGCGTGATTCCTGACGGAGCCAGCGTTCTGGTACTCCGAAGCGTCCGAAACTGGATGATCCGCCTGATCCTTGAGAATTTGAACAAGGAGGCTAACGTGGATCTGCTGGGCCAAAATGTTTCCGCGAAAGACCTGGAGGATTTGCAGGGACTGAATCAAATTTATTCCTACGGCACCGGATTCTTTTCAGCCGAATCGATGCCTGCCGATTTGATTGAAAAACTTAAGAATGTGCAATATGATTTTGTTCTGGTTCCGATTGCCAACAATCACCTGCAAGGCTTTCAGAATGTCCTTGAAGTAGCGCAACAAATCGATCCTGAAAATGTTTTTTACGTCTACCCCGAAGGCCGCCTGCAACCTGTTTCTGACCTGCCTGTAGCAATCTAACACATCACCCGCATTACAAATCAGGACGACTTGGATTCTTTCTGAGGGAGGTCCGGCTTGGGATTGATCATATCTTTCTTGCTGAGGATGTCGATGAGGTTTTTATCCCTGCAGGAAACTGCAATATCGATCAATCCATCGCCATTAAAATCTCCCACCGCCATGCCTTGAGGATGTTCATCGACCGTGTGGTAGATAGGAGGATAGGTAAAAGTTCCGTCTCCTCTGCCAAGGGAAACAGTTATCCTGTCATCCGTAGCGTTGGACACAGCAATATCCTGCAAACCATCTCCGGTAAAATCGGCGGCTACGACAAATTTCGGGAAATTCCCGGATGCAAAATCTTTTAACGAATCGAATGTTTTATCTCCCTTATTCACAATTGTGGTCAAGGCATGCAACGAGTTGCTGGAGGTCACAAAGTCCATCCATCCGTCATTATTTACATCAAGACTGACAATGCTAAGAGGCTGTTTCCCGGCTTTAAAAACTTTGGAGCTTTCAAACTTCCCATCACCCTTACCCCATAAGACCTGGACCCCTTTATTTCCGTTACCCGCCAAAGCCACGGCAACATCTGTCATTCCATCCTGATTGTAATCTCCGACTACAATACCTGTAGGCTGGCCCTTAACAGCCATGGATTCAGGTTCGGAAAAATAACCATTGCCTTTTCCCAGTAGCATCACCACATTTGAAAAACGCATGGTAACAATCAGGTCCATTCTTCCGTCACCATTGAAATCTCCAGATGCCATATTGATTGGGATTTTTCCAGGCATAAGAAGCTGGTTTGTTTTCTGAAAACTTCCCAACCGGGTGTTCAAATATATCTGGATGGACTGGTCAGCATAATTGAGTACCCCGACATCCTTATAGCCATCCTCATTGAAATCTGCCGAAACCAGGCAAATGGGGTCCCCTCCAGTCCTAAAAACACGTTGATCCTTAAAAGTCCCATCCCCGTTTCCCTTATAAAATGAAAAGGAACTGTCGCCGCTATTGACCACAACCAAATCCAGAATATTGTTGCGGTTAAAATCATCGGCAATGAGAAAGGAAGGCTCTCTTCTCGTCTCCATGGAATAGCTCAGGGCAAAAATACGGGGCATTTTTTTTCCGGCCTTGGGCGGAGGAGGACACCCTAGCAGGAGAAAAACCATCAAGAACGTGATTATCAAATATATTTTTTTCATGAGACCCTTGTGGGAGAGCAGGAAGAATATCACAGGAACCCCGGCAATGTCTACGGCGCGTTCATGCAGTCGGGCTGTCATTTTTTGCTGGGAGACGAGCCTCCTGACGGAATACAAAATGTCCCAGGATCTTTTGCGCAAAAGTAAAAGCAAGTGACAAGCTGGCAGTTTCCATTATGATTTTTTTATACGGGTCGTGTCCGGAAACACTGCCGAACATGGCCTTCATAAAATCGGGCCTTTCTGCCGCCACTGCTATCATATGGTCCATGAACTTAAAGCTTGTGGCAAGGTTGGTCAGAATCCGGACGGCCCGTCCATAGGGAAGGTCTTCGGTCAATTCACTGCAGTCCTGATAAAAGTTTTCGGCGAAGGCTTGTTTAGAAACCCCATGCCTCATGATGGAACGGGCGGAATAAATACCGGTAATGATGGCGGAGTTAATACCCTTTCCCTTGAAAGGCCGCATGAGCCCTGCCGCATCTCCGATTGTCACATAACGGTCACCAAACAAATTCCGCGCCGGCGCGATGGGAAACTTGCCTTTAAAATAGTTCAGAGGTTTTTCGCGCCTTTGATGGGGAGGAAGAAAACGTTGCACCGGTGCCGAACGCAGAAACTCCATCATGATATGCGAGGAAACCTTACGGCCTGCAATATTGATGGAAATATGTTCTCCCTTCGGGGTGACCGCTCCAAACTCCAAACCGGGATGGGAAAGCAGAAAAGCATGGATGATGGACCCCATGCTTTGCATGAATTCCTTTCCAGGGTAAAAACGCGTAATCACCGTATTCAGAAAGTCCGGTTGCCGGTATGGGGTTCCTTGCTCAAAAATCCTGCACGTTCCATCATCCAGGCCAAAAGCTCCCACCACGACCGCGCACTTAATGTTATCTCCCTCACTATAAACCAGCACCCCGTCATGGTTTACTTCAACCGACGTCACACGGTCATGAACGACTTGAGCGCCTGCCTTCTGAGCCTCTTCGAGCATGAAGGCATCAAACTTGGAGCGTGTCACAGAAACTGACCGGCCAGATTCTTCTCCAATCAAATCCAGACTCAATAAATCAGAATGCAGACGATAGCCCTCCATATCATTGAGCACCAGGTGGTCGGGCAAAACCAAACCCAGTTCATTTTTCAGGATATCCTCAAAAGGCGGAGAGAGCACGCCAATACACTGGTTGTAGTGGCGGTGTTCGGAGAATTTTTTATGCTCGAACAACACCACATCCATCTTCCTGCCCACTCGCCGGGCTTCACTTAAAAGAGCCATGGCGCAGGCCGATCCACCGGGCCCTCCCCCAACAATACAAACCGTGTCTCCATCGTTAATAAGCATTGCGTATCTCCTCCGGTCCAAGCTCTAATTCGTGCCCGTCTCCAAGCTCTTTTTCCTGAAAAACTCCAGCATCCCTTTGAATATGTAGGAATGGAAGTTCGACAATACCGCCCAGTAAAGATTCCCCCAAAAAGGTTTGGGAATGAAATGCGCCTTCACCGTCAAACGGGTTCCCCCTCCCTCACCCGGGTCAAGCTGAAACTGGAGCCAGGATAGGCCCGGAGTGATCATCTCTGCTCTCAGGAGCAGCTCACGATTAGACTCCAGCTTTTCCACTCTCCAGAAGTCGACCGAATCTCCTACACGAAGGTGGGCGGGGTCCCGCCGCCCCCTTTGTAATCCCACTCCCCCTAAAAACCTGTCAATCAGGCCACGGGTTTCCCAAAGCATGTTTGCGTGGTTCCAGCCATGCTTACCGCCGATTTGGCAGACCACCGGGAATACGTGTTCCGGAGTTGCCGGAATATCTATTTCATGCTCTTCAATGATAAATTCGGAAGACTCAAACTCGCAAAGGGGTAAAAGGTCACTCATATTTTCAGGAGGAACATCACTCCAGTGGGAAAATACCATCGAACGTTTTTCCTTCTCCTGTGCCCATTTCACAGAGGTCACAAAGTCCAGCGGTTCAAAGGGAAGTATTGTTGAAATTTTGTTATCCGCACACACCACATTTGTTTTAAGACTGCTCAACAAAAGCGCAGTAATATTTACCGGAATGGAAATAAAACAATGCAGCCAGTATGCATAAAGCCGGCACATCCAGTCAACGGGAAGGGGCACCCATGAAACATCAATGAAACGGATGCGGCGATTCATGATTCTGGCGAAGCTTAAAATCATTTCCTCATAGGTCAACACATCCTTGCCACCGATTTGGAAAACACATGTACCCAGGCCCGGGGTTTCCATGACACCGACCATGTATTTGATGACATCCCGGATCGCAACAGGCTGGCACACGGAGTTGAACTCCGGTATAAAAGGAATGAAGCGGTTATTCAAAGTCAGCGATTTGATCAATTCATAAGAGGCGCTTCCGGTGCCGATGATGACGGCCGCCCGAACCCGGATAACCGGAACATTGCCCCCGGACAAGATATCTCCGACCTCCCTTCTGCTTCTCAGATGCGGCGACATGCGGTCATTTTTTTCTCCCAGTCCACCCAGGTAAACAATCCGTTTCACCCCATGCTGTTCCGCCGATTCCCTGAAGTTTTTCGCGGCCTTCTGGTCGTTTACTATAAACTCTTCCTTCTTCAACCTCATGCTGTGAATCAGGTAATATGCGTAGTCAACATCCTTCAAGGCGGGAAGCAGTTCTTCCATGTTCAGACAATCTGCATAGACATGCTCGACACGAGGATGTGTCAGAAACGACGGGCAACTTTTATTCCTGTACATGCACCGGACAATATAGCCCCGTGAAACCAGTTCGGGAATCAACCTGCGAGCCACATATCCGGCGGCCCCGGTCACCAGAATCCGTGTTCCCTCCGACCAGGGACAGGTGGGAAGATCATCACAATAGTGGTAGTTGACTTTTTCGGGATCCATACCTTGAAGTATATTCCCCATCGCAGATTTGGCAAGCCCCCCGGTGAGCTACCGGAGGCAAATGGCAATAGCCCTTCTGGCTAGCAAAAAGTTATCTCGACTTAATAGTCATTGCTCCATCCCCTCCCTCTCCCCTCATGGGGAGGGGGAGGGGTGGCTTTATTGGGTCCAGCGTCAAGGAGGCGGCTCGCCGGTGGAGAAAAAGGGGTTGTGGCATTTTTCTTCGCCAACGGTGGTGGCAGGACCATGGCCAGGGAAAAGGCGCGTGTGGTCCGGCAGGGTCAAAAGCCTTTGAGTAATGGAATTGTACAGTCCTGACCAGGAGGAATTAGCCCGCCCCATGGAACCAGCGAAGATGGCATCGCCGGAAAAAACCGAGTCATGGATTTTATAAGAAACTCCGCCAGGGGTATGGCCCGGCGTGAAAAGAACTTCTATATTTAAATTCCCCAGTTTTAAAATTTCCCCATCCTGCAAAAAGCGGAAATCACGACTCCCCGAAGGACGGGGTTCTTTTTTATCGATCCAGACGGGGCATTTATAGGTTTCATCCAAAAGTTCCAGTCCGCCTGCGTGATCAAAATGGGCATGGGTTAAAAGAATTTTTTCCGGTTGAAGTTTCAGCTCTTTAGCTTTCTTAATGATGGCCTCCGGATTTCCTCCCGTATCAATCACCGCAGAGGTTTTTGTGGCATTGCATATCACTAGGTAACATTTAACGGGATAGGTTCCGATAAACAAATCCAGACAGACTGTAGTGAAAGGGCCGGGATCCGGCTCTATCGGTTGGGGGGACCATGTCTCTTTCGCGACCGCGATCAATGACGGGGCATGCAGATCAAGAACCTGAGCAAGATTTTTTAAAATGCTCTCATCAGGCACGTACTCATAGCGTTCCATCCGGGAAACGTCACTAACGCTGATCCCGGAGGCATGTGCCAGATCAGACTGGGTCCAGCCTTTGCCATCCCTGGACTTTTCCAGTACATCTCCCAATTCATCTTCCAAAGGCCCTGGCATAAAATCTCCTTGTCAGGAAATTATACTAAAATTTTCGTCCAGCTAAACAGTTTTTCTCCACCCTTCTCTGGGTGGAAAGCGGAAAACTGTTTAGTCAGGCAATTGCAGAATCGGCGTATAGGGTCTGAGCAGTTTTCGAGTCCACCAGGAACCCTCCCGGTTGCGAGATTCAGCGTCTGAAAACCGGTAATCGTAGACTAGTGCCTGTAGATACTTAGGAGGTCTATCGGGAAACGGGTTGCTGCCCAGCAATGCTACCACTGGCGGGGACCCTTGCAAAAGACGGATCATGAACTGGATCAACCAAGGGTTTCTTTCATAATTACTGAGAGCGGCAAACCACATTTGCCAATCCAGCCGGGGCTGATGTGGAGCAACAAATTCCGGCTTATTCACTACATTGCCGGGTTTCCATTTGAATTCATAAGGGTACCAGTTTTCGCGATCATCACTACCCAGGATAATGATTTCCGGCCGCGATGTTGTCATCACCGCGAACAAGCCGTAAGAATTAAAAATATGAAAGGGGCGTATCGCGTTCGCGATAGCAACATAAATGGAAGGATAATTACCGGAAGTGACAAGTAAAGGAACCGCATAAAGCATGATGCATATCCCCAATGCCCCTACCCCCAGCCATGGGGGAAATTTTTTCTTCCGAATAGAAATCAGCTTTGTTTCTTTCGGCCCGGAAAATTCCCGGTTACCGGGAAGCCGCCACACCGAGTCATCAAGCAAAAGAAGACATAGGGCGATGGTCAGCAGGTTAAAAAAACAATAGTTGCCAGTCAGGAAAATCAAACACTCATGAAAAACCAACACGGCACAGCCGGTGTAACGAATGCGTCGGGGACCAAATATCATGAACACCACCCCAAGTTGAATAATAAAAACACAGGCTACCGAAAACTCCTGAAACGCGTGCGGAAGTTGGTGCACATACCAACCTATCCAGGTTGGAAGCGGTTGGGTTTCATAATGGTAATAGAGCGCTGTGAAATCACTCCAGGTCGGGTCCTGGCTGAGTATCTTGACCAGCCCGGAAGTAAAAACAACACGAAACAGCAGAAACCGAAACAGGAAAAGGATTAACGATGATGGAGGTGGCGTTGTCCCTTTATTTCTGCGCCAAGGAACCAGAAAGAGAGCCAGAAATCCCGTTTCAAGAAGGAGTGTATCCCATTGGAATCCTAAAAAGGGTTGTGCCACATTAAACAGGGAAAGATAAAATCCCCACATTACCAACAAGCTCAAACCCACCGCACGGTTGGCCATGACACACAGGGAGGCTCCCACTCCAAGCAAGCAGATTGCCCGCAAAAATCCATCCCCCGCATAAAACCAGAACAGGGTGGGCAGATTCCAAAAACGATCCGAGCCCCAATGCGCATCTTTTAAATAACTCTCGACCGGAAGAATGCCTCTCTGCCCCACTAATCCCTCGATTTGAGTCCAAAGGGATAAAAAAGCCAGTAAATAAACCAGCCCAAGGAGAAAGAGAAACACACGCCGGGTCAAAAACCAGGTGGGGGCTTCCAACGAGTCCCTCCAAATCCACCGGGTAAGCGTGCTGAAGATTTTTCTATTTCCGGCTACCTGCCTGTAACCCCATTCTGCAACCGGGGCAAATCCCGGTACCCTCTCATAAGCCCTGAGCAACCACTTCCCATTAGGGGCGTAAGACAGGGCCTTGAAAACAGCCTGAGCTCCAGAACAAAAACTGCCATCAGGATCGACGAAATAGACAGAAGATTCAAAATATTCAGGAGAAATTTGCGGGTAATTTTCGCCCACTTCTTGAGAAGGACGGTAAACCACCTCCTCTTCCGTAAGAGGGCTCCAGCGGGCTATCCATAAACGGCAAAACCCGCAATCGCCATCATAGATAAAAACCGGTTTTTTGCCTTTTTGAGGAACGCTTGTCATAAATACTTCCAGAGAAGGGTCATGCGGCTATATTATAACCTTTATTCCTGAGCATATTTTCTACATAAAAACGGCCCATTTGCCCGGATGACTGAAACACCTCTTCATTTTCCAAAAAGAATTTTCAAAAATGGACGGTTCAGGCTTGCGTTCCGGTCCAAGCTACGATAGTTTCACTGTTTTACCCATGAATGGAAAAGACCGTTCATTCCCCAGAAATTTTTATAGGACCTCTAAAAATTGCTGTCGTCGTGAGCGTGCCCTTTAGAATATCTTTGATCTTTTCAGGAAGGATTCAATGGCTGATTTTACACGAGAAGAAATTGAAGAGAAGTTGGAAGAATACCGAGAGCTGATTGCCGCCCGGGAAGAGGAAGATGAGTTCGTAGACGAACCTGATGAAGGGGGTGTGGAAGACGAAGACACGCCCGATGAAGAGAGCGCGGAAGAAAAAGCTGAAGGTGAAGAAGAAAATCCTGAAAAAGAGGAAAACGAAGAACCGGAAGAAGAAACCCTGGAAAATATTTTTGACGAAAAAGACCTTTCCGGACTGGACCTGTCGGGGCTGAATTTCCACGGTATCAACCTGAGAAAAACAAATTTAAAAAATACCAATTTATCCGGTTGCACTCTCGCAGAATCAAATCTGGACCAAGCTAACCTGGACCAGGCCAACCTCAGTGACGCGGATTTGGAAAATATAAGTTGTCTGGAAGGGGTGATGACCAACGCCAATATGGAATCCGTTAACCTTCAAGGAGCCAAGCTTTTAGGAACCGATTTCAGTAAATCCAATCTGGAAGGGGCCAATTTCAGGAAGTCCAAGTCCATGGAAACCAAACTGGTCAATTGCAATCTCAATGAAACCGATTTCAGCAACTCTGATTTTTCACGTGCAAATCTGCAGGACGCAAGAATTACTAATAGCGACCTGAGCCGGGCTCGATTCAATAGCGCTGATTTTGAAAGGACTAATCTCACAGATTCCCGGCTGAGCATGGGAGTCTTTTTTGAGGCAAATTTTAAATCCGCAAACCTCAACCGTGCCTTGATCAAGGGAGCGAAACTCGCAGGAGGAAATTTCACCGATGCCCATCTCCCTCGTGCAGATATCACTGGAGCCGACCTCACCGATGCCAAGTTTCACAACGCGGATTTAAGCCGATCCAAACTGAATGGAGCTATTCTAAGAAGAACTGACCTTAAAGATTCCGATTTGTCTGAAGCGGATTTAAATATCGCAGACCTGACCGGCGCCAACCTGGTTGGGACGAAATTGGCCGGCGCAAATTTAGACCGCATCAAACTAAACCAAGCCAAATTAAATGGCGCACAATTGAGCGGAGCACGGATGACCAAAGCCAAATTAACCGAAGTCGATTTGACCCATGCCGATTTGAGCGGAGCCAACCTGACCGGGGCAGAATTAAACGCGGCCATTCTGGAAGGGGCTGATCTCAGCCGGGCAAACCTGACGGAAGCCATTTTGACAGATGCCAACTTGAAAAACGCTTTCTTGGTAGGAGCCAATATTCAAAAAGCAGATCTGCAAGGGGTCAATTTGGAAGGTGCTGACATGGCAGGCGTAAAGCTGAGAAACGCAAATTTACAGAACGCAAATTTGAAACAAGTAGATTTGCGCAGGGCGGATTTGGAACACGCAGACTTCTCTAAAGCAAATCTGAGTTCTGCGAATTTTACAGGAGCCAAAATGAGTGACGGCCTGTTTATAGACGCAGACCTTACAGGAAGCAATATGGACTCTGCCGACATCACCGATGCCCAGTTTAAAGGCGCAATCGGATTTAAGGCCTAATCCCCCAACCCTCAAACACTTAAAAATCTCTCAGTATCCTTAAACAAATAATCTTTCCTAGAAAACTCCACACTCCCAATAGATTTGCTATTTTGTAAAAATTTTATTATGTCTATTAAGATATTTTGCTTTGACTCTCAACCCCAAATCGTTTATTTCTAGAACATAGTTTCCGTCAACAATTTTAATGCAAATCAAACTATAGAAAGCCGTGCTTAAACCCATCCTGTTAGCCATTTTAATTCTCTTAACTTCCCTCACTTTCTCTCACGCTAATTCCCTGGAAAAGGCCATGATTGAAGGGGTAAAATTTCTGGATGAGATTCCTGAAGTAGAATGGTATCGGGTGGACAGAAAGAGCCTGATCATAGGTTGGAGAGGAATCCCCCAGTTTTTCCCCCACACAAACCGGAGAGCCGCGATGCGGGCGACCATATCTACCGGAAGGGAAATCCAGGTTTGGGCAGTCCGCCATAACCAGAAAAAATGGGCCGTAGGAAGTGGCGAGTCTCATATCTGCACTGTTACAGCAAGAAACGGGCGGGTAAAAACCGATACCTGCCCCCGTTGAGGAGTTTAGCCATCCTCTTTTTCTTTCATTCTACCTTTGAGAATTTCAATTTTATTT